>NZ_JACJEY010000005.1:0-155984 GCF_014164295.1 Pseudoalteromonas sp. SG43-7 | reverse complement strand
CAATTGAGACTCTAAATTTTTTGCCTTGCTTAGCTATCTAAAAGAAAGTTAAGCTCGGCTGTTAGAACTCAATCTGTACGAGTGCCCACACAGATGATTGCTTTATATTGTTAAAGAACGTTGCGACATTGTCGCTAGGGATGCGTATAATACATCCTTTATTTTTCGAGTCAACACTTAGTTTTAAACTTTCTTGCGAATATTTAAAACCGAAGTTTTATTTAACTCTCTGAGTTGTTCGTGCTTCGCTATGCGTTGGCGTTTCCCGTCTCAGTGGGGTCGCATTATAGGGAGATCCAAAAACAGATCAACACTTTTTTTGATCTTTTTTGATTTAATTGACTGTTCGAACAAATTTAGTGCATAAAGGTGGTTTTTAATACAATAAAAGGGCTTTTACAGCCCTTTTGTTACTTAACAATAAACTTCCAACCAGCTTTTGCTTGCTGTTTAGACTCTTGTTGGAGCTCACTTGCCATTAGCGGGTGCGCTTTTAGCCAATCATTTTCAAATATTAGTGTTAGAGCGTCATTATTAACAGTTAATACTAATTTTGGTAATACATCATCTTGGCGACGCATTGATAAGATCACTGCGATCCTAAGCAACCGTGTTACATACTGAGTAAGCTGAGCATGGCAGCCTAAATACTCAAAAACATTCTTTTGCAGATCTGAACGATGTGCATTCGCTACAGCCGCAATAATTTTATGCTCCGATTGTGAAAAGCCTGGCATATCGGTGTTTTCTAAAATATAAGCGGTGTGCTTTTGATATTGCTTATACTCAATTAACAAACCAATCTCATGCAATTGCGCAATCGCTTTTAGTAAAGGCAGGCCACTATTGTTGAATAGTGGCCACTGCTCGCTGACTTGAGCTGCGAGGTGACTGGCGAGTTCTGCAACTCGGTTCGCTTGTTTTTGATCGACATGATAACGGCTCATCAGGCCATCAACAGTGCGCTTTCGAATATCATGATTATGAAACTCAGGGACCATGCTATAAAGCACACCTTCACGAAGTGCGCCTCCTGCTAATCCCATTTTATCAATTTCAAGCGCTTCGAATAAAGCAATTAAAATAGCGAGCCCTGACACAAAAACTAAACGTCTTTCTTCACTAAGCCCAGGTAAATCGAGCTCAGCGATGGTCTCATAGGCGATCGATTGCTTTTTAATTTTATTGAGTTTATCTAAACTCAGTGTTTCATCGAGTGATTGTGCCACCATAATTTCTTGGATAGCTTGTACAGTACCCGATGCACCTGATGCAATCTCCCAACCCGCCACTTTATAACTTGGCGCTATATCATCAATAACTACTCGTGCGGCTTTAATAGCAGCATTGAAATTAGCGTCATTGAGTTTACAGTCTTTAAAGTAACGTTCTAGGTAGGTAACACAGCCCATGTTTAGGCTTTTATAATGTAGTGCGTCGAATCCCTTACCTATAACTACCTCAGTACTGGCACCGCCAATATCTATTACTAGTTGGCGACCACTACATGAAGATGTATGCGCAACGCCTTTATAAATAGTGCGCGCTTCTAGCTCACCACTAATGACATTAATTTTATGCGCAAGGATTTGCTCGGCTTTGATTTTAAATTCATCAGCATTCGTTGCTAAGCGCAAAGTAGCGGTGGCAACAATAGTAATGTTGTTTTTAGGGATATCTTGAAGACGCTCTGCAAATAGTGCGAGACATTCCCAGCCTCGTTGCATTGCTTCTGTGCTCAGTAAATTATCATCATTTAGCCCTGCGGCTAATCTGACTTTGCGTTTAACTCGGCCTATTGTTTGTAAGCCGCCAGCAATTGACTTAGCGATCAACATGTGAAAACTGTTAGATCCTAAATCAATTACTGCATAAACATTTTTTTGCGGTTTAAGTTGCCCCACCGTTCAAAAACCTCTAGTTACTACTACGACTATAACGACGGTCGCAATTACGACCGTGCTTTTTGGTAACTATTGTTTGGTCTACGTCCGCTGTTGTTACTACGACTACGTGGGCCTGTTGAATAATTACGCTTTCTTTGAATAGTAGGCTTAGTTAAATCATCAAGCAATGCACTTTTATCATAATGTGATAAAGGAATGCTGTGCTCTATGTATTCTTCAATTTCATGAAGATTATATGCGTACTGCTCACATGCAAAACTAATTGCCTTACCTGATGCCCCAGCGCGTGCTGTACGGCCAATACGATGAACATAATCTTCACAATCATCTGGTAAGTCGAAGTTAAATACATGACTCACTTCAGGGATATGTAAGCCACGAGCAGCAACATCTGTTGCCACAAGGAAGTCTAAATCACCTTTAGAGAATTGCGCTAAAATTGATTGGCGTTTTTTCTGATTTACGTCACCAGTGAGCATTCCCACCCGGTGTCCATCAGACTTTAACCATGCATAAACCGTTTCACAGCTATGTTTAGTATTTGCAAACACAATGGCTTTCTCAGGCCATTCTTCTTCAATCAAAGTTAATAACAGCTTAACTTTATCTTCTTGAGAAGGATGAAATAACTCTTCAACAATGCGCTTGCCAGTTTTCACATCAGGTTCAATTTGTACATGCTCTGGGTTTGTCATGTGCTCAAACGCCAGTTCTTGTACGCGATACGATAACGTTGCTGAAAATAATAAATTAAGGCGTTGTGATGTATCCGGCATACGGCGGAACATATAGCGAATGTCTTTTATGAAACCCAAATCAAACATACGATCGGCTTCATCAAGTACCACTACTTCGATTTCATTGAGGGTGTAACACCCTTGTTTATATAAATCGATTAAGCGCCCTGTGGTGCCAATTAAAATATCAACGCCTTTTTCTAATTGTGCACGTTGTTTTTCGTAATCTTCGCCACCATATACTAAACCTAAGTTAAGATTACAGTGTGGCGCTAAAATTTTTGCATCTTTGTGGATCTGAATCGCAAGCTCCCGAGTAGGGGCCATGATCAGGGCTCTTGGATGTTTACTAGGTGCTTTGCTAGATTGTAATAACCGATGGCACGTGGCAGTTAAAAACGCCAACGTTTTGCCTGTACCTGTTTGTGCTTGACCCGCAATGTCGCGGCCATCACAAATAAAAGGTAGGCATTTAGCTTGTATGGGTGTGCAATATTCAAACCCACTTTCGGTTAACCCGGCAACCACTTCCGGTGCAATAGCAAAGTCTGAAAACTTTTTATCGGTCAAATGTGTCTTAGTCATAGCGTTTAAGCATAACGTTTAAACTTGCAATAAGAAACAAGAGTGTTTAAATACGCATTAAATAATTCGCCTAACTTATCGGAGAGCGCAATGAGCGAGAAAATTATTCAATTAACTGACGATGGCTTTGAAGCTGACGTTTTACAATCAGACAAGCCTGTATTAGTTGATTTTTGGGCAGAATGGTGTGGACCGTGTAAAATGATCGCGCCAATTCTTAATGAAGTGGCAGAAGAGTTTGATGGCCGTGTTGTAATCGGTAAATTAAACATCGACCAAAATGCGGGCACACCACCTAAATTTGGTATTCGTGGTATCCCTACGTTACTTCTTTTCAAAGAAGGCCAAGTTGCGGCAACTAAAGTGGGTGCACTTTCTAAAACTCAACTTGTTGAGTTTTTAGAAAACAACATCTAAAAATATGCCTAAAAAAAGGGCAACTGCCCTTTTTTTTAATTTTTTTTGTATAAAGACTGGACGCCTAGCGAATGACCTGCTAGTTTATAAAGCCAACTAATCCTTAGTTTACCAACAAACCTCTCTCACTAATCAATATCGATTATATGAGCATGATAACTGTAATAAAGAACCCACCAATATGCATTTACGCGAATTAAAAGACAAGTCGATCAAAGAACTTGTAGACTTAGCTGAGTCCATGGGGCTCGAAAACGTAGCCCGCTTAAGAAAGCAAGATATTATCTTTGCTATCCTTAAAGCCCACGCCAAAAGTGGAGAGAACATTTTTGGCGGTGGTGTATTAGAAATCTTACAGGATGGTTTTGGTTTCTTAAGATCATCAGAAGCCTCTTACCTTGCTGGTCCTGATGACATTTATATATCACCTAGCCAAATTCGTCGTTTTAGTATGCGTACTGGTGATTCTATAATGGGTCTCATACGTCCACCTAAAGACGGTGAACGTTACTTTGCATTACTAAAAGTAAACGAAGTAAATTTTGATAAACCTGAAAACTCTCGCACGAAAATTCTTTTTGAAAATCTTACCCCGCTACATGCAAACGAACGTTTACGTATGGAACGCGGTAATGGTAGCACCGAAGATATCACTGCTCGAGTACTTGATTTAGCCTCACCAATTGGCCGTGGTCAACGTGGTTTATTAGTAGCACCGCCTAAAGCGGGTAAAACAATGCTACTACAAAATATTGCGCAATCGATTACCCATAACCACCCAGATGCGACATTGATGGTACTACTTATCGATGAGCGTCCAGAAGAAGTTACTGAGATGCAACGCCTAGTAAAAGGTGAAGTTATTGCATCAACGTTTGATGAACCAGCAAGCCGTCACGTACAAGTTGCTGAAATGGTAATTGAAAAAGCAAAACGTTTAGTTGAGCACAAAAAAGATGTAATCATCTTACTGGATTCAATCACACGTTTAGCACGTGCTTATAACACGGTAATTCCTTCATCAGGTAAAGTACTTACTGGTGGTGTTGATGCTAACGCCCTGCATAAACCAAAGCGTTTCTTTGGTGCTGCGCGTAACGTTGAAGAAGGCGGTAGTTTAACTATTATCGCAACTGCGCTTATCGATACCGGCTCTAAGATGGATGAAGTTATCTACGAAGAGTTTAAAGGTACTGGTAATATGGAATTACACTTAAATCGTAAGATTGCTGAAAAACGTGTATTCCCTGCAATCGACTTTAACCGCTCAGGTACCCGTCGCGAAGAGCTACTGACTAAACCTGATGAACTACAAAAAATGTGGATTTTACGCAAAATAGTTCATGAAATGTCTGAAATTGATGCTATGGAGTTTTTAATTGATAAACTCTCTATGAGCAAAACCAATGATGAATTTTTTGATTCGATGAAGCGTCAATAATTCTCTTTACTAGATTCTAAAATGCCTGTTAATACAGGCATTTTTTTTGCCCATCCCTAAATATCACTCCTATTATAAATTTGTTTTATTAATCTCTTTGCTCTGTTTCCTATAGACGAAAATCATCAGACTGCGCAGTATTGAGTAAATATTAAAACTGCGATTATTTAAATCTAGCACACAGTAATGCCACTCAATAAAACGCTCAACTCGCTTTATTGGTTAGTAGTAACTTATAGCCTTGATGTAACGACCCATTAAGCTTATATATCGCTCTTTTAAGTCAGCTGTTGTGATAGCTGCTTAATCAAATCATCTACTAATTCTTTTACGTCTGCATCACTGCTGGGGTTATGTTTCTGTGATAAGAGTGATTTATCTAAGCACATCGCTGCATTAGCTACATCAGTTAATGAAAATATCTGTGCGGCACCAAGGATACGATGGCTATCTTGCTGTAATGCAATATAGTCCTTTGCTGCAAGGTGCTGTGTAAGTGATGCTATTTCATCATCAAAGCTGGCAATAAAACTCGTCACTAAATCGCTAATATCAGGATTAGCTAAAGGTAGCGTGCTGGTACTATTTAAATGCGCTGCGAGTGCCTGATAAAACACTTCTTTTTCTATTGGCTTACTTAAATAGCCAGTAAATCCCATCGCTAAGTAATTATCTATTTCATGACTCATTGCATTAGCTGTTAAAGCAAAAATAGGTTTATTAAAACCACACTTATTTAACAGTTCAAATGCACTAAGGCCATCCATTACTGGCATCTGTATATCTAATAAAACAACATCTGGAAATTCACTGAGGCACTGTTCAACTGCTTGCTCACCATTACTTACTGAGATCACTTCAAGGCCAATCGACTTTAAAAAGCGCGTTATTAGTCTACGATTGTCGGGATGATCTTCTGCTAATAATACTCGCCCAACTAGACCTTTAGTTGCAGCTGGTTTTGAGTTGTCGGTAGCAAGAAGGGTTGGCGCATACTCTTTACATGGCACATTAAAAATAAACTCACTGCCATTACCATGCTCACTTTCAACACTAATATAACCCCCCATCATAATTGCTAATTGCTGGGAAAGACTCAAACCAAGTCCTGAACCACCGAACCTGCGAGTGATGGTATTATCGCCTTGTTGAAAACATTCAAAAATGTTTTTTATTTGCTCTGTATTCATACCAATCCCCGTATCAATCACTTTAAAGCATACGCCTTGTTCGGTGTGATTAATATCCAGAGTAACACTGCCATGCTCGGTAAATTTGATCGCATTAGTCAGTAGGTTTATTAGTATTTGCTTAACGCGGATCATATCTAACTTAGTCCAATAACTCGAGCCTAAGTGATTTTCTAATAGCAGCGTTAAACCTTTGCTTTTAGCCTGCATACTTGACATAGCATAAACATCATTAACAAGCCCCACGAGGTCAAACTCGCTAACATGTAAATCTAAACGGTTTGCTTCTATCTTACTAATATCGAGCACATCATTAATCAAATCTTTTAAATGATCGCTATGTTTTTTAATAACTAACAATTCTGTTTGTAATTGTTGGGGCTGATATAAACCATGTAACAAGTCGTCTGTTTGCCCTAAAATAGCGGTAAGTGGTGTGCGTATTTCATGGCTGATATTAGCCAAAAACTGGCTCTTAACTTGATTCGCGGCACGTAGCTCTTGTGCCACATATTGTAATTCTTGAGTACGTTGCTCAACTTTTTGCTCTAATTGGGTTTTGGCCTTTTTTTCGATTGCACGGCGATATAATACAACTGCACAGATCAATACCAACATCAGCACAATAGACAGTAAAATAGTTAACTGTGAGCGTTTTTCAATCTTTAATTCTTGTAGGCTACGCTCTTGTTTAAGCTGTTTAATTTCTTGGTTTAACTGGTTCGACTGAAACTGAGACTGAAATACATTTAACGCTTTCATAACCTCTTCACTGGTTATGCTACGTTGATAATCGACAAACTGTTGGTGCAGATGAATAGCCCGCTTATAGTCACCGGCACCAGCACTTAACAACGCCTCGATACCTAAGCCGTCTTTAATGCGCAATTCATCTTTATATTCTTTGGCTAGTGATATTGATTGTTGTAAATTTTGCTCCGCAATATCAATATCCCCCATCACTAATTGCACTTTAGCTAAAACATGTAAAGAAGCTAACCGTAAGGATTGATTATCTATCTGCAGGGCGTATTTTTGAGCTGCTTGTGCGTGATACAAAGCTGCATCCAACTCATCTATTTTTAAATTTATGTTAGCTAAGTTGGTATGCTGTACGGATAATTGATAGGCGTCATTAACACTTTGATAATAGCGTAAAGCGAGCTGGTAATAGTGCAACGCTAATTGATTTTGACCCGACTCAGTATAAGCAACCCCCATGTTGCCATAGGCACGAGCAATCCCCTCTTCATCACCCAATTGCTGAAATACATCGAGCACTTCACGATAAATTTCAAGTGCCGAATCATAGCTAGATAAACGAATATAGATGCCCGCAATATTATGAAGAATATCAGCTTTGTCTTGCGCGCTACCATCTATTTCATAAAGTGCTTTTGCCTGCTGGTAATGCTCTAAAGCAAGCTCCATGTTGTGCATATTAAAATATGCAAGGCCAATATTACTTAGCAAGTTGGCTTGTTTTAATGGACTCTTTAAACGTACCGCTAAGTTTAACGCACGGCTGTAATCAATAATGGCTTGTTGTAATAAACCTTGAAAATATTGCACCACGCCCTGCATTTTTATTGCTCGAAAATGTAACTCAGGCAGGTTTTCAAATGTACTATGCTGCTCAAGCAACTGATAATAATGCAATGCTTGGGGATAATTACTCAACTCAAACGCACGCTCAGCTAAACCAGAATAAATAGCAACTTGTTGCT
Organism: Pseudoalteromonas sp. SG43-7; assembly: GCF_014164295.1. NCBI lineage: Bacteria > Pseudomonadati > Pseudomonadota > Gammaproteobacteria > Alteromonadales > Pseudoalteromonadaceae > Pseudoalteromonas > Pseudoalteromonas sp. SG43-7. The sequence continues at coordinate 147,980 of NZ_JACJEY010000005.1, read as the reverse complement.
GATTTGATAATTGTGTAGACAATAATTGGGTAGCTAACAGCTGCTTTTCAGACCATTCATCCGTAACTTTAAATTGTTCAAAAAGTGCGATTGGTTGTTGAGCATTACCTGATTGAGAAAAAACGCCAAGCACACTAATCGAGCAAATAAATAATAGGCGCTTAAACTGACCCAGCATAATTTTTTCCTTGGAATTTTGTTAGCAGTAGAAGCTATGATAGTTTAGTCAAGATACACCAATAACTAGACTGTAAACAATGCTTAACCCACTGATTGATGAGATTTTCGAGTTAATTTTAACGAAGCACATTTGGAAGGTTCACACTTTAGCATTGGAATTATCTGAGCGTGGTGTAATTAATGACTTAGATACAGATCCATACCGTGATCTGTTTAAGCGTAACTTTTTAATTATGAATGCACTTTATCAACTGCAGCAACAACTGTTGCCAAATCAATATTTATTGGTAGCCAGTTTACATATAGAGCTCACCGATAATCCAGATAAGATAACCATTGCAGCGCATGACTCATTACAAGCGTACTATCTAGATTGGCAAAATTACGATGCCTCGATAACAGAAGTTAAATCACTGTTAGATAAATTTTGGCGTACTTTTCGTGCATCACCAACAATAAATACGCTTGATCAACAACAACGCCAGACATTATTAAAGCACTGGGAATTACCTGACGATTTTTCTATGCAGGCATTGCAAAAGCGCTGGCGGCAGTTGGCAACACAATATCATCCAGATAAACAACATGGTAATGCAGAGCAGTTTAAACAGTTAAAAAATGAATATGAGCAGCTTAGGGCAAGCTGCTCAAAAGCATCATAAGCAATAATTAACGAGTTAAACGACGGGCACGAATTTTACGGCCTTTAATATTACCTTCCGTTAATTTTCGTAGCGCGGGCTTTGAGCTATTACGTTCGACAGCCACAAAAGCCACATTATCAAGCACATTAATTTTACCGACTTGACGTCCGGCAACACCATCTTTACCGGTTAATGCACCTAAAATATCACCTGCGCGTACCTTTTGCTTTTTACCTGAATCGATCATTAGTGTCACCATTTGTGGTTTGTATGGTGGCTTTTCAAGTAGGCTAAACGGCGGTAATTGTTCTGGTAAAAAATCACATTCATAATGGTCACCAATTTGTGCCACTTTGAATTGTTCTGCATCGCCATAAATAGAGCATGCAATGCCTTTTTTACCAGCACGACCAGTTCGACCAATACGGTGTACGTGGGTTTGTGGGTCATGGGCAAGGTGGTAGTTAATCACCATATCCATATCATCGATGTCTAAACCACGAGCGGCTACATCAGTGGCCACTAAAATCGAGGCGCTTTTATTAGCAAAGTGGATCAAGGTGCGCTCACGATCTCGCTGCTCTAAATCACCATGCAATGACACGGCACTGAAGCCTTCATCAGCTAAATCATCACACACCTGTTGAGTTTCGACCTTGGTATTACAAAACACCACACAACTTTCTGGTTGAAACTTCAGCAGCAACAATTTTAATGTATTAAAACGTTGTTTGTTATTATCCATTTTATAAAAGTACTGTTTAATAGTACTTTTTTCTTGCTCTTCTTCAACCTTCACCATAACAGGATTGCTTAATACACGCTTGGCAATCGCTTCTATTGCGCGCGGAAAAGTGGCGCTAAATAATAAAGTTTGACGCTGTTTTGGAATACGCTCAATAATTGCATCCAAAGTGTCTTGAAAGCCCATATCAAGCATTTGATCGGCTTCATCAAGTACTAGCGTGTCTACATCATCTAAACGTAGCGTACCTTTGCGAATATGATCATCTACACGCCCAGGTGTGCCAACAATAATATGTGCACCATGCTCTAGTGAACCAATTTGTGGACCAATCGACACGCCACCACATAGAGTTAATATTTTTATATTGTGAATACCACGCGCTAATTTACGCATTTCCACAGCTACTTGCTCAGCCAACTCACGGGTTGGACAAAGCACTAAAGACTGTATACGAAAACGCTTAACATTAAGCTTGGCCAACACACCTAAACTAAATGCGGCAGTTTTACCTGAGCCAGTTTTAGCTTGTGCAATGATGTCTTTACCTTCAAGCACTGGCGGCAGGCTTTGCGCCTGTACAGCGGTCATTTGGGTGTAACCTAAAGTCGATAAGTTATCGACCAAACCTGATGGTAAAGCGAGTGATGAAAAAGCTGTAGCGGTCAAAGTAATTTCCAGTGCAATAAGTAAACATGAAAAGCCGCTGCAGATGCCCGACTTAGTTATGCTGCATAATAGCAGAATATACAAATTGCTACCATTAAGCTGACCATATTCTCAATAAACATTCACCATAACATCACCACCGATAGGCATTTATCTCATCTACTTTTGTTGCTCAGTATTAAATGCTTTAATAACCCTCACTTGAAAATATAACCAGGTCAATAATGAAAAAAATCATCACCGGATTACTGCTAGCCGGCAGCTTTTTAGCCAATGCCGCCGAGCCTGAATTTACCGCAAAGCAACTTCAGCAAGTCACCGAACTAAGAACTAATGCCAGTAACAGCGAGTTAAGCTATCAATTGCTTGAATCGCTTACTACTGAAATAGGACCTCGCTTACCTGGTACAGAAAATGATAAAAAAGCCGTTGCGTGGGCCCAAGCTAAATTTAAAGAGCTTGGTTTTGATAAAGTATGGCTAGAAGAGGCAACCTTCCCTGAGTGGCGTCGTTTTAGTGAAAGTGGCAAAATTTTAACGCCAAGCGAGCAACCTTTGCACCTAACAGCATTAGGCCACAGCGTTAGCACACCAAAAGATGGCATTACCGCTGAAGTTGTATTATTTGAAACGCTTGATGAACTTATCGCAGCACCAGCAAACAGCTTAAAAGGTAAAATAGCTTATATAAATTACCATATGAACCGCCATATTGATGGCAATGGTTATGGTCCTGCTGTTCGTGCTCGCTCAACAGGTTCAGTTGAGGCTGCAAAAAAAGGCGCGATTGGTTATATGATGCGTTCTGTTAGCACCGCACATCACCGCTTTGCTCATACCGGTGGCAGTCACTATCAAGAAGGTGTTACGAAAATCCCTAATGTGACCATTGCTAATCCTGATGCAGATCAGCTAGCTCGCTTAGTTGCACTAGGTAAAAATGTTACCGTAAATATCAATGTGCAAACTGAAGATCGCGGCCAAGGTACTGGCTATAACGTGATTGGTCAGTTCAATGGCACACAAAACCCTGAACAATACGTACTGATTGGCGGTCATTTAGATTCTTGGGATTTAGGCACTGGCGCACTTGATGATGGTGCAGGCGTTGCGTTAACCATGGCTGCTGCCAAACATATTAGTGAAATAAAACGCCCTAAACGCAGCATTCGTGTAGTGTTATTTGCCGCCGAAGAGCTAGGATTATGGGGCGCTAAAGCTTATTTTAAAAAGCATGCAAATGAACTTGATAAAATTGTTGCCGCCGCTGAATCTGACTTTGGTGCTGATGTAGTGTATGGCTTTGAATCGAATGTATCTGCAGCCTCGTTGCCAGTAGTGCGTGCAATAGCCAAGCAACTTGCGCCGTTAAATGTTGAATACATAGGTAAAAATAGCGCTAATGGTGGGCCTGATTTAATTCCATTTAAAAATGCCACCAGCGCGCCAATTTTTGAGCTGCACCAAGACGGTACTGATTACTTTGACTACCATCACACTGCTGATGATACGCTTGATAAGATCGATCCGGCTAAACTTAAGCAAAATACCGCAGCATATGCTGTATTTGCGTTAATGGCAGCTGATGCTAAAACTACAATTAAAGCAAAGCCTGTAGCAAGCAAATAAGCTAACCAAACATACTTTCTTACAGTTTTCTGCTTTGCATCTAACCTTCCTTGTTTTAATTTAACGTAAAACAAGGAAGGGAAAAAAGGTCATATGCTACTATTCAATACCAGCGATTCATTGTCGTTTTTCAGCCAAATAAAAACCTGCCCACACTGTCATCATGATGACTATCGACTACAAAACCACAGCCGCTTTTTGCGTTTTTCAATTGTCCCTATGCTGCCATTAGCATGGCATTATCAATACCAGTGTAGCCATTGCCAGCACAATGTACAGCTTTCAATTATGCAACTGCCATGGTTAGAAAAGCTTTCTTTGATCAAATATTTTATAGGCTCGATATTACTTATCTGGTTATCTATTTACTTTTATACACAACATCTTGATGAGCTAAAAGCCAAACAAGCAATACTCAGCCAGCCACAAGCATTCGATACTTACTTGGTACATGCTGATAAGTTTTCTAACGAACCATTGCGCCCTGAAAACCTAAAAGTAGCCCAAGTACTCGAGTTTGATGACCAAAATATCACCTTTCAAATCAGCAATTATCGCTATAAACGCGACAGCGGCATTACTATGGCTATGCGTACCAGCTTATTGGTACAAAAAGATTATTTTTCATCAAAAACAATTACTTTACCGCGCAGCGAAGTACAGCGTTTATATGATGAAGGTGCTATTTATGATGTACTGCGCCCTTACGCATATAGCTTATATGGTGGTTTTGTGATGTTCCCACCACGCCCTAAACCGCTATATGAAGGGGTGAAGCTTAATAAAAATAATCAGCAAGGCATCATCTATTACAAAGATGGGTTATTTCCTGAAGCGTTCGAAAGCTTTTTACTCGCCAGCAAAGAAGGCTCACAATGGGGTCAGCTTAATACTGCGCAAATGTATCGTGATGGTGAAGGGGTAGAAAAAGATATCAGCCAAGCTATTTATTGGTATCAACAAGCTGCAGGGCAAAATAACCACAAAGCCAAATTACAACTCAAAGAGCTGTGCCTTGAGTATTCCTGTTAATATAGCCAAACTACCTACAACAAGTGGATATAAATATGGCAAGCTTTTAGCTTGCCATTTAACACGTAAATACGACTGTTACATTGTTAAGTGTTAGTCTAAAAAGGTCAGCACTTGTTGATAATAACGAGTGCGATGTTCTTGCTTATAAAAACCATGCCCTTCATCTTTAAGCAGTTCATATATATAAGGATGTTTAGCTTTTTTAAGAGCCGCAATCAGTGATTCGGCTTGCTCAATCGGTGCACGCTGATCTTCACCACCATGCACTATCAGCACTGGAGCCTTTAACTTATCAATATTATAGCTAGGTGAAAAAGCCTTTAGTTGCGCTTCATCTGTACCCAATACATTCTGTAAATAACGTTGGCCACTATCGCGCTCCGCAACATCCCCTTCTTTAAACATTAAGGGCAAATCATAAACGCCAACAACGCCAATCGCACACTTAAACATATCAGGTTCTAAAATCGCACTTTGTAACGCTGAGTATCCACCAAAGCTCGCGCCCATAATGCAGATATTGTTTTTATTAACTGTACCCTGCTCAACTAAATACTTCACACCATCTATAATATCAAATTGAATTTCAGCTCCCCATTTTCGATGCCCAGCATGCTCAAAGTTACGGCCAAAACCACCTGAACCTCTAAAATTAACTTTTAGTACGGCCATACCACGGCTTGCAAGCAACTGTGCATCAAGGTCGAATCCCCACCAATCGCGCGGGCCATGTGGACCACCATGTGGCATAACCACTAAAGGTAAGTTTTTTTCTATGGTATTATTCGGTACTGTTAAGTAGCCATAAATAGTTAAACCATCTCGACTGGTATAACTTACAGGCTTGGTCTGCGCCATTTGTTCTGCATCAATCCAACGACGGGATGCAAACAAAAATCGTAAGTTATTACTTTTGGCATCGAATAAATAATATTGTCCAGGGTTACGATCATTAGAGGCATAAATAATATTAGTGTCGCCATCTTCAGTACTGCTAACGAGTTGCACTTGTTCACCAGGTAAAGCGGAGATTAATGATTTTAAACGCATGCTTTTATCTGATTGCCCATCGACAAAAGCATAAGTTGGATAACCTAGTTCGGTTTCAATCGCAAATAGCTCTTTTGATGCTTCATCGACCCATATTTGCTTTGGTGAGACTTTCTCTTCTTTATGAATTAAATCAACTGCTCTGGTTTTTAGATTCAATTTATATAAGCCTTGAGCTTCACCACTTATTGATGCTGTGATATAGACAGCATCACCACTACTATCAAAAGCGTGCAACTCCACATCACTGTAAGTCAAATCACCTAAATCAAGTGCTTGCCAATCTCCACCTGACTTTTCACGGGTATGTATTGTAGACTTAATATAATCATCACTGGAAACAGCCACTCTGACATTTCCTTCATGGTCGGTCAAAAAGTTGGCCATACGTGACGGGGAGCGCGTAACTTTACGACGCTTCCCTGAAAAAATATCAACCTCATAAACAACAGTGTGCGGTTCACTACTTGATGTCCACGGGTAAGTCACTATAAGCATTTTATCTTCATCGTGGATTAAAGGATCCAGCAAATAAGAGGTGCCATAAAGTGGTGTGGCTTTTTTGATATGAGAGCCAGTTTGCATTTCGCCAAGATAGCCAACTAAGTACTTAGCTTTTGAGCCATCAGCATTCACGCCATATAATTCACCATAATATTCAGGGTGATCTTGCCAGCCGTGTAAGTATTCTTTTGCAACTACAACCCGATCATCACTTACCCAATGATAAGCACCAACTTGGGCATTGCTCTCAAAATTAATAGCGTGGTGAATTGTAAATTTTTTAGCATCTAAAATAACCAGCACTTTTTTACCTTCAGGTTGCATAATTACTGCAAGGTAGCTCCCATTAGGAGAGATTTTAACTTGGCTATATTCACTGCTGCGGCTGAAGTCATCGACTGCTGGAGCTGATTGATTTGCATCACTCATGAAGCTGACAACACACAAAGTAATAACAACAATCAACTGCATCATTTTGCTCATACAACATTCTTTTAAATTTATATTTTTATAATTGCTACAATTGTACCCAATAAGGTTTTAAATAGATATCCATCCAAATACGTAAGTAAAGAACGAAGAGTACTTATTTACTTTGTTAAGGTTACATTATAACATTACCGATATATTATAACAAAACACCGGACTGTTTATGATTTTACCTAACTTTAAAACTTGCTTAATTGCCTCTATGGTTGCTGTACTGTGTGCCTGTAACAGTGAAATTGATGATCTTGTAGATAAAAATGCTGAGCAGAAAGATGACCATGACCACACTGAAATCACTGCAAAAGGGCGATTAGCGATTAGCCATGCTGATATTGCTAACGTATCTGTTTTTAACGCTGACAACAACTCGTTGCTGGAGACCTTTAATACCAGCAACGTAATAAGTGGTCTATATGCCAGTCCTAATTTCCGTTATGCAGTATTGATCCAGCGAGCAGAAAATTATGTTGAGTTCATTGACGGTGGATTATTTACAGAAGATCATGGTGATCACCAACATAGTTATGAACAGCAACCCGAGCTGCATGATTTAATCTTTAACGATAGTAAACCAACCCACTTTGATGTTAGTGGACAGCAAGCTGCACTGTTTTTTGATGGCGATCTTGATGCAGGGATCCCTGCAAGCTTTGTGTTATTAAGTGATGAATCACTTGCTGCTGGGAAAACGTTAGCAGCACATAGCTTTAACAATGCCATGCATGGTACAGCGCAAATTCGCGGTGAATCGGTAATCACAACTTATCGCAGCGAAGATATAACTAGCGTGCTGCCAAATTATGTTGAACAACTGCATATTCATGGTGATCACTTTCATCAAGAACAGCGGTTTGCAGTGGATTGCCCTGCACTACATGGCAGTGCGCAAAATCACCAGCATATCGCTTTTGGCTGTAGCGATGGTGTATTAGTTATAACTGAAAAAGATAATGTGTTTAACGCAGCCAAAGTAGCTAATCTCAACAACTTTGCTGAAGGTACGCGTATTGGCACAATTAAAGCGAGTGAACACAGCGAACTATTTTTAGGTATTGCACAAAGTAAGCTTTTTTACACCATCGACCCAGCATCAGCTGAAATGACACAGCTTGCATGGCAACAAAATACTGAAAATACCGTATTAGCAAGTGCACTGGATAGGATTACCGGCGAGTTTTATGTACTTGAAAGTGATGGTTTCTTGTCAGTGCTACATGCTGAAGATGATTGGCAAGTCAGCGCACGCTTTAAAGTACTCGAAAACCCAGCTGGTAACTATGCACTCGCGGCCTCAGCGGCCGACGATACTTTATATATCAGTGATGCAAACAGCCAAACAGTATTAAGTATCGACACCCATGAGCAAACGACTAAAACTATTCTTAACCTTGATTTTATCCCTAATCAAATTACCTGGTTAGGTATAGCTGCTGAATCAAAACATGAACACTAATTAATTCAAGCAAATAACTTTCATAGCATTCCCTTGCTAATTCATTGCCAGCAAATTTACTTTGCTGGCTTTTTTGCTTTCATGCTGACAATTCCATGATGAACTAACACAGCAATCGCACCGGCTAATACACCTAATAAACCATCGAACAGTAAAGGCGCAATAATCTCTCCCAGCGTACCTAAGTTTGCCAGTGCAAACTCAGCAACAGCGGTTTGCCAATGATGCAACACACTAATACCATGCACTAAAATTCCTCCACCCACTAAAAACATCGCTACCGTACCTGCAAATGCTAAAAACGCCATTAAACGTGGTGCTGCGGCTAATAAACCTTTACCTAATAATGCTTTAAAACGGTTTCCTGTTTGCTGTGCTTGGTTAAGCAAATACAAACCAGCATCATCGAGTTTTACAATCCCTGCCACTAACCCATAAACGCCTATGGTCATGATCACCGCAATAACACTTAAGACTAGCGCTTGATTTAGTAAACTTGCACCCGCCACGGTGCCTAGAGTGATAACTATTATTTCTGCCGATAAAATAAAGTCGGTTCGAATAGCCCCTTTTACTTTTTGTTTTTCGTACTCAACTAAATCTAAATTTTCGACAGCATCTACATCATCATTTTTCGTAGCTGGTAATAACTTTTCAACTAACTTTTCTGCACCTTCAAAACACAAAAATAATCCACCAACCATCAATAAAGGTGTAATAAGCCAAGGCAGCCAGACACTTATTAATAACGCTGCAGGAACTAAAATAGCTTTATTTAAAAATGAGCCTTTCGCTACCGCCCACACGACCGGTAGCTCACGATCGGCAGTGACTCCTGTCACTTGTTGCGCGTTTAAAGCTAAATCATCCCCTAAAACACCCGCAGTTTTCTTCGTGGCGACTTTACTCATAGTGGCAATATCATCTAATAAAGTGGTGATATCGTCCAATAATGTCAATAGGTTAGTACCTGCCATCTCATTTCCTTTGCAGTTAAAAAATTTATAATTATCAACATAGCCTAAACGAGTATTTTCACCAAAGGTTAATTTTCGTTTGCTATGCTAGTTGCTCAACACATTTAGCCAAGGTACTTGTTAATGTATAAAACCCTATTAATTGCACTCGGTGTTATTAGCCTCAGTGCATGCACAGAACAATTAAATAGTCAGTCTTTCTCCTGCGATAGCCAGCTAAGCGCCGTTATTACCAGTAATGATGAAGAAAGTGCCACGCTAAATTACAATCAAGTAGATCATTCGCTGACCAAACAAATCAGTGCCTCGGGCGTAAAATATACCAATGAAGATGTGCTGTTTTGGACCAAAGGGAATGAAGCTATGTTGATAATTGATGGCAACAAATATCACTGTAATTTAGAGTAATACAATCGCTCGCCAAACTTATAATTTATAAAAATACTGCTACACTCATAAATAATTAAGTATTTACGGGTTTACTATGCGCGCTATTGCTATTAAAACGAAACTAATTTTTGCCTTTGCCACAATTGGTTTTTTAATGCTCGCCAGCAGTAGTTTTTTTTACTGGTCATTAGGACAAATTAATCACGCCACTTCGGATATAGAAACTTTAGCTGTACCGGTACAACAGCAAAGTCATGCCTTGCGGTTATCGCTGTTATCAATCACCAAATTTAATGCCGTTGCATACAGCCAAACAAGTAAAGCCAGTTTGCAACAGCAGCAACAGAGAACTCATGAAGAACAAGCTTTATTTAAAACCAAGCTAGAAGAATTAAGCTCTCAGCTACACGACCAACCGCAAATGCTGCAATTACTATCGAAAATAACACAACGCTATCAGCAATTTAGTACCACTAGCGCAACAATGTTTAACACCAAACAACAAGGCCTAACAGCAGCAACTCAGGTTACCTCATTAGCAAATGATTACGCTAATAATCTTGCTGACTTAAGTAGTGGCTTACTTGATTTAGAACTAATCGAAGTAACACCGGAGCAACAATCGTTATTAGCCGCTATTGTTGGTACCGCGACCCGCATTGACGACTTACTATTCACCTTAGGCAATAATGTTAAGAGCATCAACCACATTAGTTCCCTACAAACACTCACAGAACACCAACAAGATACCGCTTTTTTATTAGACAATATCCAATCTAATTTTACATACCTACAACAGCAAGCGAGTGAGTTAAAAAATCAAACAAATTTCAGCAACCTAAAAGACCTTCTCAGCTTAATTAATCAACAGTTGGCAACACTGTACCAGCAACAAAGTACTCTTTTGACCAGCAAAGTTGCGACCGAGCAAGCCTTTGCTGCATTCCAGCAACAGTTTCAACTTACCGAGCAGCTCATTATTGAGTTAAATCATTTAGCCGATAAACGCTTTGATACCTTGCAGGCGGATGCTCAGTCGGTGATCACTACAGGTTCGCGACTCGCGATTATTATAAGTTTAGTGCTTATTTCGTTTGCAGCCTTGATCTGCTTTTTAACCACCAAAGCAATGTTAAAACCACTCAATGCTGTAAATAAAGCACTATCACGTATCGCTTCTGGGGATTTATCGAAACGTACAAAGCCCCATAATGATGATGAATTTGGTGTACTTTTAAACAATATCAATCAATTAAGCGATGATCTAAGTACATTACTAAGTGCGATAAGTGATAACGCCCACACCTTAGATCAATCAGCAATTCAAACCAGTGCACAAGGCCAACATATGACCGAAGCAGCACAGCAGCAATTAGATCGTATTGCAGAGGCCGACTCGGTGGCGCATAGCATGCATAGTAATTCCCAAGCGGTCTGTGAACGAGCTGATAACACCTCTAATGAAGTTGCTAACGCTTCGCAGTTTGCCAATGATGTAAATCAGATTGCTGATCGTAACAGCCAGCGTATTGCAGCGTTACTGACTCGGCTTGATCAAGCTGTACAAAGTACTAATGAGCTAACCCAACACACACAATTAATTGGCGCAATCGTGGATACAATTAGCAGTATTGCTGAACAAACTAATTTACTTGCGCTAAACGCTGCTATTGAAGCTGCCCGTGCAGGAGAAAATGGCCGAGGCTTTGCTGTTGTGGCAGATGAAGTTCGCTCTTTAGCTGCACGAACGCAAAACTCGACTAGCGAAATACATACAATGATCCAAACACTGCAACATCAGGCCAATACTGCTCATCATGAAATTAACGATGGGCAACAACAAGCAAAAGAATGTGTAGCAAATAGTAGTGAATTAAACCAAGCGGTGGATAAAATAAAAAGTACTTTAGTGACAATTAACCAAATGAGTATGCAAATTGCTAGTTCATCACATCACCAGCTTGATAACAGCAATGAGATAAAACAGATTATGGCGCAAGTAACGGTGCAAGCACAAACGAATGCCGAACATGCAAAGTCACTCGCCAATCAAAGTGAAGACGTTAACCAACTCGCTCACTCATTAACCAGCGCAGTAGAAAGATTTAAGTTCTAACTCTGAATATAAAACCCATCTGCAGCTATTGTGATAATGATAAATACACGCCACAGAAATAACGTTGCAGTGGCGTGTAGCAACTTATTTATTATTTTGCTCCGCGATAAACTCCCTAATGTATTTATCAAATAGTGCCGCAGGCAGTGGTTTGCTGTATAAAAAACCTTGAATATAATCACAATTTAGAGCGTTTAAAAAAGCCAGCTGTGCAAAGGTTTCAACTCCTTCGGCAACAACTTTGAGCTGTAGGTTACTAGCCATTGAAATTATTGCACTAACCATCGCACAATCTTCAAGATCATCCGGTAAGTCTTTTATAAACTCCCGATCTATTTTTAACTTACTCAGCGGAAAACGCTTTAAATAACTCAACGATGAGTAACCGGTGCCAAAGTCATCAATTGCTAAACCCACGCCGGTTGCGCGTAATGCTTGCAACTGCTGCAAAATATTTGAGCTATTATCAGCAAGTAGCGTTTCTGTAATTTCAAGGGTTAAACACTGAGCTGATAACTGCGTTTCCTGTAGAACACTTTTAACTAACGCTTCAATATCTTGGCGAATAAATTGCACGCTAGACATATTTACCGTAACAAAAAACTGATCACCGAAACAACCACACCACTTAGCAGCTTCGCGGCATGCTTCTCTGAGTACCCACTCACCAATTGGAATGATTAATCCTAACTCTTCACATACAGGAATGAATTGTGCCGGCGAAACATCGCCAAGCTCCGCACTATGCCATCGCAATAATGCTTCACAGCCGACCGTTTTTTTATCGTGGCTAATAATTGGCTGAAAATAAATGGTAAACTCGTTATTACTAAGCGCTTTATGAAGAGCATTTTCGAGCCTACTGCGAGCAGTCGCTTGTTCATGCAAGCCACTGGTAAAGAACTCAAAGCAGTTTCGCCCTTGCGCTTTAGCTTTGTACATAGCGCTATCAGCATTACGTAGTAATATTTTTCGATCGCTGCCATCGTCGGGGAAAATAGTGATCCCCATACTGCCGGATACAAATACATCTTGCTCACCAATTTTAAATGAAGAACTAAGCGCCAGCAGAGCTTTTGTAGCTAGTCGCTCAATATCTGCTAACTTATTGATCCCTGGCAGTAATAGCGCAAACTCATCGCCACCTAAACGGGCAACTACGTCAGAGCTGCGCATACATGCTTTAAGCCTTTTGGCAGCCTCAAGTAATAGTAAATCACCACTATTATGCCCTAAGGTATCGTTAACGCTTTTAAACCGATCTAAATCAATAAAACAAATTGCCAAACGCTTATTATCAGCTGTCGCACGGATCATTTCTTGATCTAGCTTGCTATTATAATGATAGCGATTTGCCAAACCCGTTAAGGTATCAAAATTAGTTTGTAGCCACATTTCCTGTTCATTTTCTTTGCGTAAAGAAATGTCATTAAATAAGGCAACATAAACTTCAATGTCTTTTTCCTCGTCAAATACTACCGAAATATTGACCCAGCTCGGGTAAATACTACCATCTTTGCGGCGGTTCCATATTTCACCTTCCCAGTGCCCAGCCTCATTTAAACGTCGATATAACACTTTAAAAAACGATGGTTTATGATGGCCCGAATTTAATATTGCAGGTGATTTACCAAGCACATCTTGTTCTTGATAACCGGTGATCTGTGTGAAGGCTTTATTTACAGCTTGAATTTCATTATCACGATTAGAAACTAAAATACCTTCATTAGTTGTTGAAAATACCGTGCTCGCGAGTCGTTGTTGTTGAAGTGCTTTTAATTTTAAAGTGATATCACGAATTAAATGTATTTCACCAATTTTGCTATTTTTTTCGTCGATAACTGCGGTTACTCGTGCCTCTCCCCAAAATACCTCTTTAGCTCCGTGAAATTGAAACTCACTATCAACCCCAACAACTCCTTTCGGACACTCAGTAAATGAGTAAATATTTTTGTCTTTCAGTGGCTCGCCTGCTGTTAACTTCTGCACAGCCGTAGTATTGGCTGTAATAACCACATGATCGGTATCAGTGTAAACGAGCAGATCATCTATACTATTGAAAATCGCCTTTAACGTCGCACTATCTTTTTGCGCCGACTCTTTAGCTCTGCGTAATCGCAAAGCTAACAAGGTTAAAGTCGCTAACAGTATTATCAGTACAGAAATAAATATTAGCGCTAACAGCAATTGATCGGTGCGTTTTTGTTCTATTTCATTAGTTTGAATGGCAACCAATTGTTCAAGATTTTCTTGATAATGCCAAAGCGCTTTTTCAAGGTTACGTTGAGATGAAATATCATGTATGACAGAAAATAAAAAATCTTTATTTTCAATTGTAAATGGGGCTGAATAAACGCTAACGGTACGTGTTTCACCGCTCGCTAATCGGTGTTTGAAAACAAAATAGTTTTGCCCTTTACTCAGAGCAGCTTGGCGTTCCTGTGCAACTTGTTGCTCAGTAAATATATTAATTTGCTGGATACGCATTGTTTGCAATTGCGCAATACTGTAACCATAAAATGCTGCCGCTGCTTTATTAGCAAATTTAATTTCACCCGTTTGCGGTTCTACCACTAACATCACGGCACTGTGCTCATTAAAAAGCGGCACATTGAGCGCGGAATTTAATGATTGCTTAGCACTTACTTGATCTACAAAGGTAATTACACAGCAAAGAAGAACAGCCTTGATAAATGTTTTTACGATAAGCCCACCCATTAATCAAAAACTCATTTCAAACATTTGTCCTAAACTATAGCTTACTCACCTTATAATGTAACAAAAATGATCGCTTAAATGCGCTCTAAAAACACCTCATTAATTCGCTTAACGTCTTTATTTAAGTATAATGCCAACAGTCTTTTAAGCTTTAAAGCGGCCCACAATGAAATACAAAGATCTACGTGATTTTATCGATTTATTAGAAAAAAAAGGTGAACTGAAGCGTATTCACCAAGAAGTTGATCCTTATCTTGAAATGACCGAAATTGCCGACCGCACACTACGTGCTAAGGGACCCGCTTTATTGTTTGAAAACCCTAAAGGTTATGATATCCCCGTACTAGCTAACTTATTTGGTACACCAGAGCGTGTTGCCATGGGAATGGGTAAAGAACACGTTAGCGAACTACGGGAAGTCGGTAAGTTGCTGGCATTTTTAAAAGAGCCAGAGCCACCAAAAGGCATTAGAGAAGCATTTAGCCAAATTCCAGTGTTTAAGCAAGTATTAAATATGCCTGCCAAAGAAGTTAAAAAAGCGCCTTGTCAGCAAGTTATTCTAGAAGGCGATGATGTTGATTTAACTAAGCTGCCAATTCAACACTGCTGGCCTGGTGATGTGGCTCCATTAATCACTTGGGGTTTAACCGTCACCAAAGGACCTTTCAAAAAACGCCAAAACTTAGGTATTTACCGCCAACAATTACTCGGTAAAAATAAAATCATTATGCGCTGGTTATCACACCGTGGCGGTGCTCTCGATTTTCAAGAATGGTGTAAAGAAAACCCAGGCCAACCTTATCCGGTATCGGTAGCATTGGGTGCTGATCCGGCGACAATCCTAGGTGCCGTCACGCCAGTGCCAGATACCTTGAGTGAATACGCCTTTGCCGGCTTGCTACGTGGTAGCAAAACAGAAGTAGTTAAGTCGATCTCCAATGATTTACAAGTTCCTGCCAGTGCTGAAATAGTTCTTGAAGGCTATATAATGCCGGGCGAAATGGCACCTGAAGGCCCTTATGGCGATCACACGGGTTATTACAATGAGGTTGATAACTTCCCTGTTATGACCGTGACCCACATGACACATCGTAAAGATCCTATTTATCACAGCACTTTTACTGGTCGTCCACCAGATGAGCCGGCAATTTTAGGGGTCGCACTCAATGAAGTCTTCGTACCTATTTTACAAAAGCAATTTCCTGAGATAGTCGATTTTTATCTACCGCCAGAAGGCTGTTCATATCGTATGGCGATAGTGACAATGAAAAAACAATATCCAGGTCATGCCAAGCGCGTGATGATGGGGGTATGGTCGTTCTTGCGTCAGTTTATGTACACAAAGTTTGTCATTGTCTGTGATGATGACGTTAACGCACGTGATTGGAATGACGTGATCTGGGCGATTACTACACGTATGGATCCCGCCCGCGACACTACTCTAATTGAAAACACTCCGATTGATTATTTAGACTTTGCATCACCGGTTTCAGGTCTTGGTTCAAAAATGGGTATGGATGCCACTAATAAATGGCCCGGCGAAACCACTCGTGAGTGGGGCGAACCCATTGTGATGGATCAAGCGACTAAAGATCGCGTCGATGAAATCTGGCAAAGCTTAGATATTCTTTAACAGCTCTTTTAGAGGCTATAAACTCACTATGCGGATATGTTATTATTGTTCAAATAAAGTGCGTATCCGCTAATTTAAGGTAAAACATGCAAACATTACACGCTGAAGTTGTCGCTATCAGCCCACTCACTGAATTTGTTCACAAAGTAATTTTAAAACCTGTTGAAAGCGTCACCTTTGAAGCTGGCCAATATTTGCAAGTAGTGCTTGGCGAAAAAGACAAGCGCGCGTTTTCAATTGCCAGCCGCCCTTCGCAGTCTGATGAGCTAGAACTCCATATTGGCGCATCTGCAGTTGATTCATATGCAATGCAAACTTTAGAGCATCTTCGCCAAGCCCATGCTGAGAAAACTCAGGTGTTGATTGAAGCCGGCTTAGGCATTTCACAGTTGCGTCTCCAATGCGAACGCCCAATTATTTTACTCGCTGGCGGCACTGGGTTTTCATACGCAAAATCTATAGCTGATCATTTAAGTGAAATCGGTTGTGAGCGTCCGGTATTGTTCTATTGGGGTGTGCGTGAAGAGTCAGCCTTGTATGCGCATACTGAAATGCAAACATGGGCCGATAGCCGTGAAAACTTTACCTTTATACCAGTAGTTGAAAACCCAACAGCTAGCTGGACAGGCCACACAGGCTACGTACATAAAGCGGTGATGAACGATATCGTATCGCTTGCCCCATATGATATTTACATGGCAGGGCGTTTTGACATGATAGGTATTGTCCGCGATGATTTCCTAGCACATGGTGCAATTCGCGAAAACATGTACGCCGATGCATTTGCATTTATAAAATAGTATAACCAGAGTAACCAGCTTAATTTTTATCCGTAAGCTGGTTACTGACACTCCCTGACAGCCCGCTATGATTTACTTAGCTCTTCTTAAACAAGGAGAACTATGATGACCACAAATTTAATCGAAGTTGTAAATTTCAAACTAAAGACTGATACAAATTTAGCGCAGTTCCATATCGCTAATAATGATTTTCAGCGTTATATTGATAACCAATCAGGCGTACTTTACCGCTCCCTTGCTAAACAAGCCGATACCCAGCAATATAGTAGTATCATTTATTTTGCTACGGTTGCTGATGCCCAAAAACTGCGTGATACATTTTTTGATAATGCTATTTGCCAACAGTACACTTCTCTCATTACAAAAGAATCGATAAAGCTGGAGCGTTTTGAAGTGCTTAGCCAAACAGCTTGCCAACAAAGCTAACACTGTATTTTTGAAAACAAGGATAACCAATGCACAAATCAGAGCGGCTATTTCAATTAGTAAACATACTTAAGAGTCGCCGCTTTGCGATCACTGCAAACGAACTTGCCAATAAATTACAGGTATCTCAGCGAACAATTTATCGCGATATTCAGCACTTACAGAGCTCGGGCGTGCCCGTTGAAGGTGAGGCAGGCACTGGCTATTTAATTACCGATTACGACCTACCACCGATGATGTTTACTCTTGAGGAGCTACAAGCACTGTTGTTAGGTAGTAAAATGGTCAGCGCTTGGACTGATCCACAGTTAGCGGCGAATGCCCAAGCTGCAATGACTAAAATTAATGCTGTGTTGCCTAACAAGTTAAAGCAACGCGTTGCAGAGCTGCCGTATTTAGTCTCTGCATTTCATCACGATAAAAGCCACCAAACGACCACTTTGATACTTCGTAAAGCCATCACTAATAAAACCTGCATTGAATTTCATTATCTAGATGTTAATCAACGACCAACTCAGCGTATTGTCGACCCTTTAGGACTGGTATATTGGGGCGCAAAGTGGACTCTTATCGCTTATTGTCAGTTGCGCAGTGACTACCGAGAGTTTCGCTTAGATCGTATTCAAAGCATTATTCCACTCGCCAAGGCATTTGATACTAATTCACAAAAAAGCTTAGCGCATTATATGGAGTTAGTGAAAGCCAAATACCAAACTCACTCTGATGGTCTGGCTCATAATTAAATTTAGCTGTGATTGTTGTTACCTATCAGCGCAATCAACATAAACAATTTCACAAACGGCCAATCCTTAACCATACTTTGAATAACTCATTAATTGGGAGAGACCCAAATGTTAAACACCAAAGTAAAAGATTTTATGCAGCGCAAGTTACCGCATATAACCCCTGAAACCGAGATGACCACAGCAATTGCAGAACTACAAAAATTCAAACTACTGGGAGCGCCAGTGTTTGATGATAATAAATGTTTAGTGGGCTTTATTTCTGAGCAAGAACTGCTAAAACCGTTAATGCAAAATAGTTATTTTTGTGACGGTGTGGTTAAGGTTTCACAACTGATGCAAACCGAGGTTGTAACCGTCAACGGCGACACCAACATAATGGAACTTGCAGAGCAAATGAAAACCGGTAAGCCGAAAAACTACCCTGTTGTAGAAGGCACTACGGTCATAGGCATGATAGGCCGTAGTGATATTCTTAAAGCCATGTTTGATAACTACCTAAGCTGCCAACGTGAGCATTAGG
Organism: Pseudoalteromonas sp. SG43-7; assembly: GCF_014164295.1. Taxonomy (NCBI): domain Bacteria; kingdom Pseudomonadati; phylum Pseudomonadota; class Gammaproteobacteria; order Alteromonadales; family Pseudoalteromonadaceae; genus Pseudoalteromonas; species Pseudoalteromonas sp. SG43-7. The sequence continues at coordinate 129,257 of NZ_JACJEY010000005.1, read as the reverse complement.
CGCATAATTTAATGGCTTGTGCATCGTAACTATCGAGCAGCGACTGCTTGCTTTAGTTGCTGTTTTTCAGCATCACTCAAGTATGCAATATCAAGTGCATTGGCTTGGGCTTTTTCCATATCAGCCTGAGTAAGGCCTGCAGCAGGTCCTGCAACCATGTATTCATGTTCAATTTCGATGCCTTCCACTGCGGGATCATCGGTATTAATACACGCTAAAATACCATGATCTAAGAAGCGCTTCAGTGGATGCACATCTAAACTGGCTACTGTGCTGGTTTGCACGTTACTAGTTAGGCACGATTCAATACCTATGCGTTTATCACGTAGGTAGTCCATTAGCTTGGCATCTTCAATAGCTTTGACACCATGGCCAATACGCTCAGCACCTAGCTCATTGATTGCTTGCCAAATACTGGCAGCTCCCAGAGCTTCACCGGCGTGAATCGTTGCGCTAAGGTAAGCATCACGTACTTGCTTAAAGTGATCGACAAATAACTCGCCCGGAAAGCCAATTTCATCACCAGCTAAGTCCACTGCAACTAAATCATTTTTAAACACGAGTAAGGCATCTAACTCTTGCTGGCAAACTTTAGTGCCATAAGTACGTGATAATATACCAATCAGGTTAGCTTTAACCGTGCTACTTTGAGTCGCACTTTTAATACCATCAACTACAGCTTCAACCACACCTTGTGGATGTAAGCCTTGGCTTTGTGCCATGTAGTAAGGGCTAAAACGCAGCTCTACATAATCAAGACCTTGTGCTTGCGCATCTTCAATATTTTCGATAGCAATACGCCGACACGCATCGTAATCACCCAATACCGTGACGCCCCAGTCAAGCTTTTGTAAAAAGGCCATTAAGTTAGGCTCAGGATCGATAACTTGCACATGCGGTATTAAGTCTGCAACATTATCAGCAGGCAGCTTAATATTGAACTGACGACCTAAATCAAGAATAGTTTGCGCGCGGACATTACCATCTAAATGGCGATGGATATCTAGCAAAGGGAGTTTTTTATTGATCATAATTAGCACTCAGTTCAGTTAATTTGCGCGGATCATACGCACTTAAATCGGTAATTCAAGTTTAGATCATTTTGTTTGTATTATTGAGGTCATTTGTCAGCCCCGATCGATAAAAGTACTAAAAATTAATCAGTACTCTGTTGTAGGTAATGCCATATGGTTTTAAATAGCTTTTCGGCATCGATTGGTTTTGTTAAATAGCCATCCATACCAGCTGCGAGAGCTTTTTTAACATCATCATCATGAGCATTTGCTGACAGAGCAATAATAGGAAGCTGATGTATAAATAGCTCATCACGAATCACTTTAGTGGCTTGCAAACCATCCATATTAGGCATTTGAATATCCATAAGCACTAAATCATAACGGGTTTCAGAGACCTTCTCAATGGCTTCAAAACCGTCACTGGCAACATCAGCAATACACCCTTTGGTTTTTAATATAGCGGTAGCAACATGTTGGTTTAGCGGATTATCTTCCACCAATAGGATCTTAAATTCAGCAAGCGATAAAGTACTCGTGTCAATCTCAGCAAAGAGAGGCTCTAATTGCTCGGCTTTAGTGAGAGGCGAGATACGTGGTAAGGTAAAAGTGAAAGTTGAACCTTGTCCTTCCTCACTTACTAAACTAATATTTCCTCCCATCAATTCAACCAACTTTTTGCAAATACTTAACCCCAAACCTGTACCGCCGAACTGTCGCGAGGTAGAGCTATCGGCTTGTGCAAATGGTTGAAAAAGTTGCTGTTGAGCTACTTGGCTAATACCAATACCAGTATCACTGACACTAAAGTAAGTGACGTCTTGCTGCTGCCATACTTTGAGTGTGATTGTGCCTGTAGCGGTAAACTTAATCGCATTATTTAATAAATTTAGCAAGACCTGCTTTAAACGTATTGGGTCGCTATCTAGCTGTAGATCTGCGCTGTTATCTAGTTCTAATATTAATTTCAGCGACTTAATGTCAACGTCGAATTGCACCAAATTAACTAATTCATCAATAAGCTGATTTAACTCGATAGGCTCTTGTATTAAATCGAGTTTGCCAGCTTCCATTTTAGAGAAATCGAGTACATCATTTAATACTCGCAGCAACACACTCAGCGCACCATCAGCTTGTTCAATATAATGGCGGGCTTGTTGCCAATCTTGCTGCTGCAGCGCTAAATAATGCAGACCTTTAATGCCATTGATCGGAGTACGTACTTCGTGACTCATATTCGCTAAAAACTGGCTTTTGATTTGACTTGCTTCATCTGCTTTTTGTTTTTCTTGACGCAACACTCGTGTTTGTTGAGCAACTTGCTCGCGCACCTGAATATTGGTGCCGGTCACTGAGATTAAAAAAGTGATCAGTAACCAAACAAATAACATCCCTAATATTTGTGCAAACCAGTACATTATCCATGACGTTTGTGTTGTTGGTTCAAATAACTGAACTTGCCAAATTCGCTGCCCGATAACTAACTGGTATTCACTCAGCAGTTCGCTATCGGTGCGAGATGCGCGGTAGATTAGTTGTCGCTGCTGCGCATCAGTCACATCGTAGAAGTGCATACTTATTTGACTGCGATGATTAAACTGCAAAGTATCAGCCAAGCGCGCTAAGTTAATAACGCCAACCACAAAGCCCCTAAAATCACCTTGCATATCTAAGTCACCAAAAACCGGAAAGAAAAATAATACCCCAGTATCATCATTGTTGCTTTGTACAAGCTTCATCGGCTCGCTAATAATCAACTCATTCAATGCTTTTGACATCATCATCACATCACGGATTTGCGCATTTGAGGCTAAATCAAAACCTACTACCCCTTCATTACCCAACATCGGATGTACATACTGTACAGGGTAATAACTGTCCCGTTTCGTCACACTCTGCCATTGTTGCTGGGGTGATTGCTCTTTTATATAAAATTCATTAAAGCCTTCTAGACGAATTTGTTGTTGGTATTGAGCAACCGTTGATAAAGGTACATTTGGCACCCATTCTAGGGCAAGTACTTCATTGCTGTAATTAAGTTGAGTTGTAGTAAAACGCTTAAATTCAGCGTAACTGACTTCATCACTACTGGCAAAAAAAGTAGAAAGCAGAGCTAAATGCGCCGATACCTCATCTAATTTATGATTTATTTCCAACCGCACTTCAGCTACTTTTGCTTCTTGCTTTTGAATATCTTTGTCTTTTTTCACACTTGCCGCAGCATAAAAGCTAATACTTATAACGACATAAATAAGGATTGAAGGTAAAATTACTTGTAAGCGATGGCGCATCTGCTCGTAATTAAAAGCCGCCAATATTAACGGTGTAAAAATTAACACCCCAATACTGTCGCCAATCCACCACGCCACAAAGTTATCAAAAGCGGTATGTACCGGTATTATATTATTGGACACCAATAAGCTAGTGCCTATCGCTGCAGCAATCACACAGCAAGCAGGCCCTGCAATGATCAAGCTTTGTACACTGTGTTTTAAAGAGGATAAGTCTAGCGGAGCTTTAATTATTTTAACGATGCAATAGCAGCCTACCCAGGCCTGCAAAACGGCTGCAAAAGATACAGCTAAAGCTTGTAAGAAAACCTGCCAATGCAGAATATCAGCAACACGATCGAGATGAATCATATTGGTGAGTAAAGCACCGAGCAAAACCCCAACTAAGGCGCGTCGCCCGCACAATAAAAACCCTGCAAGGGCAATGCCTGATGGTGGCCACGAAGCCACAGCATAACCATCAATAGCGAGCAGCGAATTACTGAAAAACCCAGTAATAAAATAAGCAAAAGTTAAACCAAACGTCAGAGTAAATATATTTTGCAATGCTCTGGCGCTCCTATTCAGGCCTCAACTAACTGTAATTACAAATAAAGGTCGAGTGCTTTTTGGGGTTGTGCGCTTTTACTATAACTAAGCTGTGCTTGTACTAAATATTCTTTGCTGTTCTCTGTGTTTAACGCTTTATCGAACACCCGAGCAGCAAGCTCATACTCACCATGAGCATTAGCTAAGCATGCAAGTGCCAGTAACAATGCTTGATTATCCGGCTCTTTTTTTAAAGTATCTTGTAAACTCGCCTGTAACTTTAATGCGTCTCCAGGGGCGGACACTTTTAATATATGTGCAAGCTCAATATGCTGCTCTGGTTTTTTCAGCATTTTAAGTAAACTTAATTCAATCTCATTTAAACGCCCAGCTTTTGCCATCGCAGCTAAGTAACAGCTATGCGCTTTTACTTTTACGTTTTTAGATAGTTGCTGATACTTATCGGTTAATTGCGATTCTGGCTGTGCCATAAAGTAGGTGGTTAATAATATCGACCATTGGCTATCTGTTAACGCTTTTTTACTTAGTAAACGCGGCATAAACTGCTCAAGCGCAGTCCATTTTTGCTGTTGCACAAGTACTTCGGCATACAATTTCAGCTCCAGCGCGGTGGCTTTTTTAGCTTCCGCTAACGCTTTTAATTCACTGCTTACTGTGCTGCAATCACCACTGGCTAACCAGAGTTTAGCCGCTTTTAGTTGGTTTTCTGGTGAAATTTGGTCAAGTAATCCAATCGCTTTGCTTGTGTCATTATTTTGTAAAGCCGCTTTAGCTAATAACGCATAGCGCACATCTTGCCAATTATCAGCCACGCTATTGTTCCCCAATGCCAGTTCTAGCTGTTCGCTATCACCACTGATCAGACTCCATACAGCTTGTTCAATCGCCGCTTGTTTACGCTCCTCACTACGGGCAAAAAAACGATGGCGAGTATTGCTGTATAAAGACAAAATATAACGAATAAGCTTATAAGTTAAATACAAACCCAGCGCGATAACCAAAATGGTCGCGCAAAAAGCAACGATAGACCCTTCAATAGTAGTTTTATTAAACGAAATTAATACATAACCCACTTCACCTATTAACATAGGCGATAAAGCAAGTAATACAGCAACTGCTAAAATAACCAATATTAAGCGGATCATTTTGCCCACTCCTTGATCTGCTCAGTACTTTGCAAAGTGATAGCTGGACTAAAGTTTAACTGCTCTTTGCTCAACTCCTGCAGCGCTTTAAGCGTACTTTTAGTTAGTGCTTCATCATGTTGGAAATAATCTTTTACTAATACTTCGGCTTGACTCAGAGCAGTAAAATAAATACTGGCTTGTTTAGTCAAAAGCGCATCTTGAGCTTGCGATAAATATAAACTTAATCGCTGTTGGATCAAATGACGCTCGTACTCTGTCAATAAAGGTTCAATAGCGATATCTTCACGTTGGCGAATTTTAATAAAGTTATCTTTAAATTGCTGCCACGAATTAGCTAAATTTTGCTGCCAATCACTAACGTTTTCGCTCAATACATGTTGCTCTTTTTGATCTACTTCTTGTGGTAATGCCACCGCATTGAAAACGAGCTTATCTACTTGCCCAAGTACACCGTGCAGCTTTAAATAAATTGCTTCTATTGCAACCGGCTCAACAGTGCTAAGCGCTTGCAAATCTTGATAAATTGCTTGGCGAATAGCGCCAGTTCCTGGATGCTCTGCTAATAACGTATCTAATCGAGTTAATACTGCCGCCGCTCCATTATAATCATGCTCAGCCCACAGTTTAAACTCAGCCATACGCTGCAAACTAGTCACCTCTTGTGGATTAAGACTATATGTTTGTTGCTCTGCACGCTGCAAGGCGGCTGCTAATTGTTTTGCCGTGTTATCTGCATTTTCAGCTAAGCTAGCAGCAACTTTTTGCTCACTATTAAACAGCGCTTGTTGCAAGGTTTGCTGCGCAACTTTCACTGCTTGCAGCTCTTTACCGAGTAATTGGTTGTCAGCTGATAACTGATTAACTAACAGATTTGCTTGCTGTTGTGTATGAAGTTTTTGGTAAAACTGAAAACCAACACCAGAGGCCACAATCAACGAGATAAGTAATGCTAAGCTGCCAGTTTTACTTATTTTTTGTTTGTTTTTTTGGTTCGTTTCTTGTTTCATAGCAAAGTCTTTTTTTGTTGCCGAAGCAGAGTCTGCAACCTTAGCATTCGCCTTGGTTGAACTGCTTGGCGTTGCTTTAGGGTCAGCAAGCTGTGATGTTGGCTTTGTATCTTCACTCATAATGTTACCTTCGCTAATACAAGTAAACATAGCGCTATCGCTTGCACCTGCAGCAATGTGTATATTTGCCGAGTCAATCTGTTGCGCCGCAAGGTATTCACTAATGCGAGCACTGGCAACATAAAACTGGCACTGTCTGATCCACTCTAATTGTTTTGCGCCCAGTTCACGAAAAATCGCATCAACTGCCGCATTACTTGTTATGACTATACCTTTAACATCAAGGCTTTGCCAGTGGTCTAGCCAGTCAGTTGCATTACCTTCTACAGGGCCTCGTTGATAAACCACTAAATTATTTAAAAATGCCCCACGTTGCTTTAAGTTTTTTGCAATCGTTGCTCGGCCATATTTACCTTTGACCAACACTATATTTAGACCATCAACTTGCTGTAATGATTTTAAAGCCAGTAATCCTTCAGAATCATGCAGTTTAGGCACGGCTGCTCGTACGCCGAATGCCTGCCAAATGGCCTCTGCCGTTTGTTCACCTACGGCATAAAATTGCGCTTTAGTATTGATATCGGGTTTAAGTGCCAACAATGCTTTGACAGCATCTTGGGAGATAAAAATAATTTTATCTGCATTCAGTAAAGGGGTCAGTTGAGTATTATCTGGGGTTAAGTAATCAATTTTCAAAACCGGAAATAAAGTCGCCTGATAACCCCCTTGCGACAGTTGCTCTGCAAGGTCGGCGCCTTTTCCATGTGGGCGAGTTATCAGGATCTGTGACATTTATGCGTCTCTATATACTTCAGCTAAAATTTTATCTGCGCCTAAAGCAAGTAACTGTTCAGCCAGTTGCACACCAAGCTGTTCAGCATCAATTGCTTTACCACTGATCTCAGCGCGTAAAATTTCGCTGCCATCAATTGCGCCCACTAAACCACGTAAATGTACTTGCTCGCCATCAACTAAAGCATAAGCGCCAATTGGTACTTGGCAACCACCTTCTAAACGGCGATTCATTGCACGTTCGGCATTAACACGAATACGTGTCTCGTTATGCTCAAGTGGTGCAAGTAACGCTTGGGTAACCTCGTCATCAATACGGCATTCAATACCTACAGCGCCCTGACCATTCGCTGGTAACGATTCTTCTGGTTCAATAAATGCTTTAATACGGTCATGCATCTGTAAACGAATTAAGCCAGCAGCAGCTAAAATAATCGCATCATATTGGCCATCATCAAGCTTAGCTAGGCGAGTATTGACGTTACCGCGTAAATCACGAATTTCTAAATCAGGACGCAGTTCACGAATTTGACACTGACGACGCAAACTCGATGTACCAACAATAGCACCTTGTGGTAGCTGTGCAATGTTGGCAAAGGTATTTGACACAAATGCATCGCGTGGATCTTCACGTTCACAAATTGTATGCAGTGCTAACCCTTCAGGAAAATCAACAGGTACATCTTTCATTGAATGCACAGCGATATCTGCACGGCCATCTAACATGGCCTGCTCAAGCTCTTTAACAAATAGTCCTTTGCCACCGATTTTTGCAAGTGGTGTATCAAGAATAATATCTCCTTGCGTCGACATTGGTACTAGCTCAACAGTAATGCCGGCATGGAAATGCTCTAGCTGTGCCTTTACAAATTCAGCCTGCCACAGTGCTAATGCACTTTTACGCGTAGCGATACGAATAAGTTGAGGTTTTTTTGTCACGTTTTCAGTCATAAAAGGAGTCCAATTAATTTTCTTTGCTGAGCCTAAAGGTGAATAAACACTTACTCAGCTAAAATGCGAAATTCTTTTTGTGCCAATAAATGGCCCTGTTCGTCAACAACATCAACACGCCAGTTGCCAACTTGTTCAGGTAAAATAGTTTTATTAGAGTAAGTGCGATACCGAGGAGACGTTACACCAAGCTCAATACTAGCTAGCACTTCATTTTCATAGCGCCAAACATGCTTGACCGTCTGCCCTTGCATATTTTTAAGCTCACTAAAAAATGCCATTGTTTCAGTAAATTCATTTAAACGCACATCCGCTTTAAAAACATTAACGGGTTCACGATCAACCACTTCACGGGTCAATACTGCGCGGCTTACTTTGTCGGTATCAATTTTTGCACCAAGAGCAACGCTGGCAATATGTGCGGATGTAGCAAAACTATCTGGTTGCTCCGCACTAACGTCACTTTCTACTGGCTCATTATTGGTATTTGTAGCAACAATAGTATTAGCTGCAAGTGCTTGGCTTTGTTCGGGCTGATTACTATCAACAATTTGCTGCTCTGGGCTATCAGTTATCATCGCCATTTTTAGCGATTCACTTTTATCATCCACTACACTAGCATCATTACCATCATCAGCAATATCAGTGAGTGTCGACGCTTCGCTGATTACCTCAAACTCTGTATTGTCTGCTACCGTTGTTGAAGATGCTAAAGGCGCGTCTTCTTCGCTTGTCTGTGCAACAGACTCGGCGGGGCTATCAAGGGGTTGTTGTTGATCATTTTGCTCAGCATTAACGGAGCTCAACAGGCTATAAGTAAAAATAACTAACGCAAATATCATCAGTAGCGTAACGGTAACAATGCGCTGCCAATGCCATTGATAGGTTACCTCAGGCGCGATAGGTGCAGCCTCTCGACTCATACTTGCAGTGATCACTATTTTTTGTTTCATTTTAGCCTCGGCTACTCAACACTATTTAACTTAAGCGCGCGATCAACCAGTGGCGAATAGCCATTAGTTCTTCCCCGCAGAGCTGATGGCCCATTGGGTAATCTTGCCAACTTACATCCATGTTATGCGTTGTAAGTATGTCAAACGCATGACGACCTGCATCATAAGGTACTACTTGATCTTGGCTACCATGAGCCATAAATACCGACAAATCTGTATGTTTAGCTTCAGCCGTTAACTTATCTGGCACGCACATATAAGTCGAAAGCGCCATTACACCTGCCAGTTTCTGAGTTAAACGCGGTGCTAAATGTAGCGCAATAACGCCACCTTGAGAAAAACCAGCCAATATTATTTTATCTGCAGGAATACCTTTACCAAGCTCTTGCTCAATCAACTGCTCAACCTTCGCCGCTGATTCGCGTACCCCAGTTTCATCAGCACGCTTGTCTAGATCCATAGATTTAATATCATACCAAGAACGCATTGCCATACCACCATTTATGGTGACCGGTTGTACCGGAGCATGCGGGAACACAAACCGCACACCTAATTCATCAGGCAATGCAAGTTGCGATGCGACAGGTAAAAATCCATCGCCTGAATCGCCTAAACCATGTAACCAAATAATCGTTGCTTGATGCTGGCCTTTTGCCGCGTATTCTACAAACTCTAAACTCATAGTGCTGATTGCCATTCTACCGTTTGGCCAGCTTGACGCGTTGTTGCTTCATTCATAAACTGCCAAAATTCTGCGCCCGAGCGATTATCAATCCACTTATCGCCACGCAATTCAAAATGGTGACCATTAAACTTAGTCGCAACCCATACTTGATGCAAAGGAGCTTGCTTATTAATCACAATTTTACTGCGATCAGCAAAAATAATCTCCAAAATACCTTGTGCAGATTCATAGTCTAAGTCAGCTTCACAGTCATCCACTTGTTCTTCAATGGTAAACATAAGAGCTTCGGCTAATTGGTGGTATTCATGATCAGTCATTATTGTTTCCTTTTACGGGCATTTAGCCAGATATTCGGTACGAATTGCATGCAGCTAGTGTAACAGGAATAAATTCATCCGCGAATAGCTGCATTTTTTAGATATTCTGTTAATCTGCGATTATAAAGCCAGCAACACGATTAATCTAATGAAAGAGATGCATCTTAAACAATTAAAACGACTTTCCCCACTTGGTGTACTACTCATCACTTTAGCTGGCTGCGGACAAAGCGGGCCACTGTATTTGCCAGAAGATAAAGCCGAGCCAAATAAACCACAACAAGTAACAACTCCAGTTACGCAAACACAGTCATCAACAATTGAATCGAAACAGGACCAATAATGGACTTTTTTGACTATAAAAATAATCAGCTGCATGCTGAAGACATCGCTGTCAAGGAGCTCGCCGCACAATACGGTACGCCTTGTTATATATATTCTCGCAAAACCTTTGAGCGTCATTACCTTGCCTTTGCACAGGCCGCGACCAATCATAAAAACTTAGTTTGCTATGCTGTAAAAGCCAATTCAAACATTGCTGTTTTAAATGTGCTGGCACGCTTGGGCTCAGGTTTTGATATTGTTTCTAAAGGTGAGCTTGCCCGCGTCATTGCGGCCGGAGGCGACGCTAGTAAAGTGGTTTTTTCAGGGGTTGCCAAAACAGCAGACGAGATTGCCTACGCACTCAAGCTCGGGATTAAATGTTTTAATGTTGAGTCTGTCTCAGAGCTAGATCGTATTTCCCACGTTGCCAGTGAACTTAATTTAGTCGCGCCAATTTCAATTCGTGTAAACCCTGATATCGATGCGAAAACCCATCCGTATATTTCAACGGGTTTAAAAGAAAATAAATTCGGTATCGATATTCTTACTGCAACAAGTGTTTATCAGTATGCTGCGTCATTGCCTGGCCTAAAAATCACCGGGGTTGATTGTCACATTGGCTCACAGCTGACTGAAATCAAACCATTTCTCGAAGCACTAGACAAAGTACTGGCTCTAATTGACGATTTAAAAGCCAACGGTATTGAACTCAGCCACTTAGATATTGGCGGCGGTTTAGGCGTACCATACAATGGCGAAGCGCCACCGCATCCAAGTGAATATGTGGCACATATCACCGATCGTTTAACTGATTATCAACACTTAGAGCTTATTTTTGAACCGGGCCGTGCGATTGCTGCCAATGCGGGTATTTTGGTTACAAAAGTTGAGTTTATAAAACAAAACCAAGATAAGTTTTTTGCAATCGTTGATGCCGGTATGAACGATATGTTGCGCCCTGCTTTATATCAAGCATGGCAAAAAATTGTGCCGGTAACACCGCGTAATGACGACACACCCACATACAACTTTGATATTGTCGGTCCGGTGTGTGAAACCGGTGACTTTTTAGGTAAAGATCGCCTGTTAGCCTTACAACAAGGTGATTTACTTGCCCAGCGCAGCGCTGGTGCCTACGGCTTTACCATGAGCTCAAATTATAACTCACGGCCACGTGTGGCAGAGATCATGGTCGATGGCGAGCAGAGTCATTTGATCCGCGCGCGTGAAACTCTGGAAAGTCTATGGCAAGGCGAGAAAATTTTACCATAAACTTTTTGTAACGAGGCTGCTCTGTGGCATGATTAGCGCAGAGCAACCCGAATTAGAGCGCTATGTTAGTTAATTTTTCCAAAATGCACGGCCTAGGCAACGATTTTGTTGTAATTGATAACATTACACAAAACGTTTTCTTGTCACGAGACCAAATAAAAAAACTGGCAGATCGCCATTTCGGCATCGGCTTTGACCAACTATTAATGGTTGAAGCGCCTTATTCTCCCGATCTTGATTTCCATTATCGTATTTTTAATGCTGACGGTAACGAAGTAGAACAATGCGGCAATGGTGCTCGGTGTTTTGCCCGTTTTGTACGGATGAAAGGCCTTACTAATAAACATAAAGTCACCGTATCTACCAAATCAGGTAATTTAACCTTATACATAGAAAAAGATGGCCAAGTCACCGTCAATATGGGTCACCCTAATTTCGAACCGAGCAAAATTCCACTCAAAGCGACTAAGCGTGAACTGACTTATATTATTCGAGCAGAAGAACACACCGTATTTAGTGGTGCAGTATCAATGGGTAACCCACATTGTGTACTTGAAGTTGATGATATAGAGACAGCTGACGTCAGCACTTTAGGCCCGCTACTTGAAAATCATGAACGTTTTCCACAGCGCGTTAACGTGGGGTTTATGCAAGTGATTAATTCTGAGCATATTAAATTGCGAGTTTGGGAACGTGGCGTTAACGAAACGCTCGCCTGCGGTACAGGCGCATGTGCAGCAATGGTAATTGGCCAAATTCAAAGTAAATTATCCACTACAGTACAGGTCGATTTACCGGGCGGTAGTTTGCAAATTCGCTGGCAAGGTGAAGGCCATCCAGTGCGAATGACCGGCCCTGCAGAGCATGTATTTGATGGGCAGGTCGCTTTATGAGTAACTCAAACGACCAAGTAACTAGTGAGCAAGTGAGTGAGTTTTTACAACAAAACCCATTGTTTTTAGCTCAAAATCCAGCACTATTAGCCCAACTTGAGCTGCAGCAAGTACAAGGCGCAACCTCATTGGTGCACATCCAACAGCGTCAATTGCGTGAACACAACACCATGTTGAAAAGCAAAATTGACAGCTTAATTAAGCACGCAAAAGAAAATGAGCTAATTTATAGCTTGTTCAGCGAGTGTCATCGCCAGCTTTGGACTAACTACGACTTTAAAACTTTAGCAATAAACTTACGCAATATTATTTGTACTAATCCGGCGATTAATGAATGCCACTTGCTTAAGTATGATAAAAAGTTTGCGCAACTAATTGAACACCGCTTAGAGCATAATGGCGTTTATCTGGGTCGCGTAAATCAGCAAGAGCGAGATTTACTGTTCAGCCCTGCTACACAATCAACTGCGCTCTATTTAATTGGTAACAGTCAGCACCCTATCGCTATTTTGGCCTTTGGCAGTGATGATGCAAACCACTTCGAACCGGCAAAAGATAGTTTATTTGTACTTGAGTTTGTTCGCTCACTGCAACTTAGACTGTTGGAATTGGAACTAGAGCAGGCATGAGCGAGCAGCAGCCGCCAAATGTTGAGCAATTATGTGACAAACTAAGCGATAAGTGGCGCACGCCAATCCTATTATTTAGTGATTATCTGCGCTTCGAAAGACAATACTCACCACACACTATCAGCCAGTACACCAGCCAACTTAACTTCGCTGCATTGTATTTCAGCAAACTGTGTAATGATTGGTCAAGCGTACAGGGTGAGCATATACGCCGTTACAGCATGCAACTTAGAAGCAAGCAACTAAGTGGCCGTACGATTAGTTTAAAGCTCAGCTGCATTCGCAGTTTGTATAAGTTTTTAAAAACCAAAGATATCAGTCAACAAAACCATTATCATAATCCGGCAGAAGCAATCAAAGGCCCCAAGTTTGCCAAACCCCTGCCTAAAAACCTTGATGTAGACCAAATGGCACGGTTACTTGATATTCACGATGATGATCCTCTTGCAGTTCGCGATCAGGCGATGATGGAGCTGATGTATTCATCTGGCTTACGCATTAGTGAGTTAGTTGGTGCCAATATACAAGATATAAATCGCAGTGCGGGGGAAATATTAGTCCGCGGTAAGGGCAACAAAGAACGCCTGTTACCAGTGGGAGGCAAGGCGCTAGAATCATTAAATAAATGGCTTAAACTACGCCCTCAATTTGCTCATCCAGAAGAAATTGCAGTATTTGTCAGTAGCAAAAAGTGCCGTATTTCAGCACGTCACGTTCGGCTTCGCATGCAAGAGTGGGGAATAAAACAAGGTATTAGCAGCCAAGTACACCCACATAAATTACGCCATTCATTTGCATCACATATTTTAGAATCATCGGGTGACTTGCGAGCAGTACAAGAGTTATTGGGTCACAGCAGTTTATCGGCCACCCAAGTGTATACCCATTTAGATTTTCAGCATTTAGCTAAAGTGTATGACAACACGCACCCTCGCGCTAAAAAACGTTCAAATACCGACTAGCCAGGAGCTTATATGATCCGCTTTAATCGTGCCATTTCACCTTTTACCGTATTGAGTTTTGACTTAGACGACACCTTATACAATAACCATCCGATAATTACAGCAGCCGTTCAAGCACAGATAAATTATCTAAATGCATTGCCAAACTGGCAAGCACAAGGTAAAGACTATTGGCAACAATGCCGTGAGCAGGCGCTACTTGATAACCCCGAGTTAGTCGACAATGTTACGCAGTGGCGCAAAAGCACTCTGCGTACAGCACTGGCAAAGCTCGGTTATCAAAACGCAGAGCTCGAACACCATGCTAATAATGCTTATCAAGCATTTGCTGATGCCCGCAGCCAAATTGTGGTGGATGATAAAGTGCTCGATTTACTTTCACAACTGAGTAAACGCTATCGCTTAATTGCTATTACCAATGGTAATGTAGAAATTGAACGTTTTAACTTAAATGGTGTATTTGAACTGGTTTTACAAGCAGGTATTCACGGTAAAGCTAAACCTCATACCACGATGTTTGAACAGGCCGCCGCAGCGCTTGGCGTACCAACCCGACATATTTTGCACATCGGCGATAGTTTAGACACCGATGTACAAGGTGCGCATAATGCGGGTTGTCAGTCACTTTGGTTAAATGACCAACCAGCTAAATATGCCTACAAAGGCTTAGCCGATATTGAAATAACTGATATTCAAGCGCTTAAACACTTTTTAAGCCAGCCATAATATTCTAGGAGCGAGCAATGAAAGGGACTGCTGTTACTAAATTTATCACGCTGCTGCTACTGCTATCAGTGGCACTTAATGGCTATTTATTGTGGCCACAACAGCAAGCAACAGCCCCACAAGCAGCCGTTAAATTGTCGCCATCAGTTATCGTTGAAAACAATCAGCAATCACTCTATCAGCAAGCTCTACAGCAATTTAATCAGCGACAGTTTACGGCTGCCTTAGCCAGCTACCAAGCATTAACTACAAGCCAGCCATTACAAGCTGAACAACTTTACTTTTTATGGTTAGATAAACTCGATAACTGGTTAAAAAATAATGAGCTCACAGCTGCTGAGACTTTTTTGCAATTATTTTTAAATAGCTATCCATACGATATACATATGTTGCAGCTTGATGCCGAACGTTTAGTGAAAAACCAGCAGCTACACCAAGCTATTGTTGCGTTATTCTCATTGCAATCACTTGCCAATGAAAGCCAGCAAGCAGCCATTAATATGCGTTTAATACAATTGACCATGGCACAAATAAAAACGCTTACAGAGCAGCACGCGTGGCAAAAAACCATTAATCAAACCTTAGTGTGGCTTGATTATGATAACGAAAATCCTAATTACTTATTCGCACTCGCTAATGCATATTACCATCTCGGTGACCTGCTAAGCGCGCAAGCAACATTAGATCGCTTTCCTTTGGAGCATCCATTACAAGCGAAAGTTGCTGAATTACAAACACGCATAGCACAAGCGCAAAGCGGTATTGATCTGGTGCCATTACGTCCATACGGCGCACACTATTTATTAGATATGCAAATCAACGATGCGCTCAACACCCAACTAATGATAGATACCGGGGCAAGCTTTACCGTATTACCAAATAACGTATTTCAAGCATTACGGCCAATACCCGACTATATTGATAGCTTAAGCATCAATACCGCCAACGGCCAAGTAATCGCAAAACGTTACCAACTTGATTCAATTTTAATTGGCCAGCAATATATTGAAAACTTTGAAGTGTTAGTAATTGATAACCATAGTGGGTATGGATTACTCGGCATGAATTTTTTACAGTTGTTTAAATTTAATATTAATCAACAAACTAATCAGCTAGAGTTAGCTAAATAAGGATGACTATGACACTCAACGATTTTTTAAGCCGTCTGGCTAATGAGCCACACACCATTGCATTTGCCGATACGATGGCAGTGATTGAAGCAAACTATACTTTTACAGCCTGCGCATTCAATAACCACGGCTTAAAAAGTGCCGTTGGTGAAAATAATGGCTCATGTAAAATTTTTGCTTTTGCTAAACTAAACCAACTAAGTAAACAAAATACTCTAGATTGCTTTGGCGCGTTTTATCGTGATGATGTACTTGGCAATCCTAATGAGCACGATCACATGAACATTCGCACATTTATGTTAGCACCAGAAGTAACCCCCTTCTTGGGCATTACTTTTGATGGCGAACCATTAACAGCTAACTAAGTGATTTTTCCATAAAGTAGCGGGTGCCAGAGCGAGGATAATTATCGAGTTGATATTTAACTTCATAACCACGATGTTCATAAAATGGTTTAGCTTGAAAATCTAAAGTATCAAGCTGAACTTGCAGCGCACCTAACTGCTTACCCTTTAATTCGATCGCGCTAAGTAACGTACTAGCTAGGCCTTGACCGCGTGCTTTTTCATCACACCAAAGCCAATTTATTTGCAACCAGTTACCAAATAATTGAGCAGCTACAGCCGCCACCACTTGCTGATTTTCATCAACAAATTTACACCCCAATGGCAGTCTTTGTGCATCAAAGTGAGCTTGATTATAAGCAACTATTTGCTCACGCAATAACTGTTCTAATACCTGTGAATCATCATTTTCAAACTGATACATGGTCGCTTTTTACCAAGTTAAAAGGTCAGTTTAAATGACTAGCAAGTTAATATAAATGATTTTTACCGTAAGGCACCTCAAGCATATTACTGCCCACTTTTTCACTCTGGCCACACATTTCATCGTATGCACTGGTATGACGCAATACCATTTGCGCATAACTAAGGTGGTCGAGTCGTTTTTGAATATGCAATGGACTTAAGCCACGAATAAACTCCCCTTGCTCATCCGTTACATAATACTCAACATTGTTGATCATCACCGACACTTGGTATAAAGCCATTTCCAATGAGTGAACAATAACTTTTTGCAAAGGCTGATGGTTTTTAAGTTCTGATAATTTTATCGCCATGGTGAAACCCTTTTTACAGTGGATTAAGTTATCTGTACGTTGCTTTGATATACTTTGATCAATTTAAACCGAAGCGACTTAATTTATGAGCGAGAAAACTCGTCTAGCTAAATACCTTGCCCATGCTGGCGTTTGTTCTCGTAAACAAGCCTCGCGGCTGATTGATGAAGGTGTGGTGAGCGTAAATAACCGCCCAGCCAATCATATTGATCACGTTGATGATAACGACGATATACGCGTCAATAACACGCGTGTACAAGGTAAAGCAACGCGCGTTTATTATGCCTATCACAAACCGGTAGGAATTGATTGTAAACTCAATCAACATGACCCTAGCAGCTTAATTCACCATCTACCAACAGACACCCGCGTATACCCCATTGGCAGGCTAGATAAAGATTCTCGTGGTCTGTTAATACTGACTAATGATGGTGAATTTTGTAATCAGCTGATCCATCCTGACTTCCACCAGCCAAAACGTTATTTAGTCACTGTTGATAAACCGCTTAATGATGGCTTTAGCCAAAAAATGGCAAATGGTGTGCCTGTTGATAAACATATCACACTGCCATGCACCGTGGAGAAAGTAGCCGACTGCCAATTTAGTATTATTTTAAAGCAAGGGCTGAATCGCCAAATCCGAAAAATGGCCCATTACTGTGGCTATAAAGTGATTGATCTTTACCGAGAACAAATTGCCGAGCTTAATTTGGCCACCCTAAGCCTGCCAGAAAATACCTATCGTAAAATAAATAAATCTGACATTTTAAAAAACTAATTATTTTTATATAAAATAGTTGCAAAGTTTGATTACAGGTGTAATCTTAAGTTAAAGATTACACCTGTAGGCAATATATATATGATTGAATTATCAAAAGCAGAATTTGAAGTGCTCGATGCACTTTGGCTGAACTACCCTGCTACAGCAAGCCAAATTATCGAGCGTTTAAGCGATGATAAACAATGGCACGAAAAAACCATTAAAACCTTACTCGGTCGGTTAGTAAAAAAAGGCGCACTCAGCTTTGAAAAAGATGGCCGCCAGTATATTTACACTCCTTGCATGGAACGCGCTGAATACACGCTAAAAGAAAGTCAAAATTTTATTGAGCGTTTTTTTAGTGGCCGTATCGCGCCGTTAGTCAGCGGTTTTGCTAAATCTGAGCAACTTTCTCAACAAGACATCAACGAACTTAAAAAGGTGATTGATGACTGGGAAAAACAGCAAAAGTAAGGGCTTAATATGTTAGAAAACACCTTTAACTGGCTTCTTGAGCAGCAACTATTAATCAGCTTACTGATACTCAGTTTGCTGGTTTTAGAACGCTATTCACTAAAATGGCTCAATGCTAACTTTGTCTATAAGTTATGGCTAATGTTACCAATCACATTACTGCTAGCAAATATGCCAGAGCATTTTAAGCCGCTGCCAAACAACGTCATTAGCACTATGCTGATCAGCCCCAAGCAAGGTTTTTCAACAACGATTAGTATTAGTTGGGTACTAGTTTATAGCGCTATATTTAGCATACTGGCGTTAACTGCCATCGTGGTACACCTGCGGTTTATCAACCAATTACGATTAACCAATCTTGATGATAAAGTGCTGATTGACGCACATCCCGACATGCAACTATTACAAAGTAGCGCCGTTAGTACACCAATGGTTATAGGGCTATTCAGTAATCAGCTAGTCCTACCAACCGCCTATACACAACACATTGATAGCACTGCGTTAACGCTGATCATTGAACATGAAAAAGTACATATAAAACGCGCCGATAATTTATTTAATGCGCTGGCATTAATGGCCACATTGCTGATTTGGTTTAATCCACTGGCTTGGCTTGGCTACATGAACTTTAGACGCTTGCAAGAGCTGTCGTGCGACGAAAAAGTACTGACCAATAAAACTACTCAACAACGCATTTTATACAGTAAAGCTCTGATCAACTGTGCAGCAAATAGCCGTGCAGGGTTAATAGCTTACTCACACTATGGAGATAAAAACACGATGTTACAACGACTCAATCAAATCAAACACACCGGCAATAGCTCAATGATTGCCAAAGGCGCTTTACTTATTTTTGCAGCGGGTATGATCAGCAGCTTTGCTATCGCAAAACAACCTGAAGCAATAAGTAAGGTGCAAGCTATTTCACCCATCATGCGTATTGAGCCTATTTACCCGATACAGGCAGCTGAACAAGGTATCAGCGGTTCAGTAGTATTAAAATACGATATTAGCCCAGCCGGAAAGACACAAAATGTGTCGGTTGTGAATGCCAAACCTGAAAGAGTATTCGATAAAGAGGCAAAAAAAGCGCTAATGCAATGGCAATATAAGCCTTCAAATTCAGGCTTTAAAGATGTATTGGTACAGTTAGACTTTGCAATTGACAGTAATTACAAATCAGAACAACTGATTGAAAAGGTGACTGTTGCGGCTAAGTAAATTTTAACAACCAAAGACCCTAAAGCAAGCGCCTTATTGAAGCCGCTTGCTTTAGCGTTTTAAAAAACAAAGCTTATACCAATCGACTTAAATATTTAACCATTCTAGCGAGCTAAATAAATGGTCAGTAACTTAACACGATTGGTATTACAAGCACACAACAATCATAGCGACTGCAGCAGCTAAACCAACCAGCCATGATAAAGAACGCAGTACGTCTAAATTTAGATAGTAAAAAGCACAATATAGAACGCGGGCAATAATATGAGTAATGGCTAATAGCTCAGTAACTTGGTGGACATTATTGGTGCCCAGCACGGTGGCTAACGCTACAGCAAACACGGCCAATGATTCAAAACAATTTTGATGTGCTGCCAGCGCCCTTGCGCCAAATCCGGTGAGCTTAGACTGTTGCTCTCTTGGGTGCTTATTATCGTAGCCATCGAGCTTGTTCATTGCAAATGCCACGGGGGCCTTGGCAAAGTAAGGCATCAGTACAGCAAGTAGTGCGCAAATAAGTAATATCGTCATCGTTACTCCTAATCATAGTTTTCATTAACTTAGCACAGCTAAACTGATCGCGTAATTGACTTGAGTAATAAAAAAGCCGCAATGACTTATATGAATAAATACAAGGCATTGCGACTAACAATAACATCGCGATAACTATAGCCCAAAAAGTTGGATTTGCAGCTGTGGCATATTGTCGCAGCAAAGATATTTTCATTTTATGGAATCTTAGTTCGCTTTAGAGCCCTGGCACTGGTAACTTATCCGCCTCTGTGAATTGCTGTTTTTTCATTATGACTTGGATCTTTTTAACTATTTTAGCCGCTTTTATGCAGTCGTGGCGCAACGCTTTACAAAGTAAACTAAGTGCGCATGTGAGTGTTGCAGGCGTCACCTTAGCGCGCTTTATACTTGCAAGCCCACTTGCTTTGGCATATCTCATTTCATTATATCTCTATCAAGATGCTCCCTTACCCACCTTCAACCTAGCTTTTATTAGCTACATTGTCGGCGCGAGCATAGTGCAAATTATTGCAACAGGATTAATGGTGACGTTATTTAAAATGAATAACTTTGCTGTTGGTGCTGGTCTTGCAAAAAGTGAAGCTCTCGTTGCGGCTATACTAGGAGTATTATTTTTTGGCGCGACGCTATCTTTATTCGGCTGGCTTGGCGTGTTTATTGGCTCAATTGCAGTATTACTATTAAGTGGAATTGCTAACATTAAGCACTTTAGCTTAAAAACAGCCTTACTAGGCTTGGCCTGTGGGACAGCATTTGCACTTTCCTCATCATGGATACGCGAAGCAAGCCTAAACTCAGGTCTGTCGTTTCCTTATTCCGCAGCATGGGTTTTACTGCTTATTATCAGCCTGCAAACTATCATGCTATGTGGTTATATTACAGTAAGGGAACGCTCAACATTTCGCGCTATGTGGAACCATAAAAAAACCACCAGTGCGGTGAGTTTTTTTAGCTGCATAGGCTCGATTGGTTGGTTTAGTGCGATGAGTTTACAGCATGTTGCCTATGTCAAAACCTTAGGGCAAGTAGAAGTATTTTTTACAATCTTGATCTCAGTTTTATGGCTCAAGCAGCCTTTAAAACGTCAAGATACCGCAGGGCTGGTGTTAATTGCTATAGCCGCAGTATTAGTCATGTTACCTTCGATATAAACAACAAAGGCGGCTCACTGCAACGTGGCCGCCTTTCGATTTTTTAATTCACTGAATTAATGGCTGATTTTCAATGTGATAACGCCGCTAATAATCATTAATACACCGGCAATACGGCCGAATGTTGCTGCATCATTATAAAATAGTATCCCTACTAAAAATGTTCCTGCCGCGCCAATACCTGTCCACACAGCGTAGGAAGTCCCCATCGAAATATCACGCTGTGCCAGCCATAACATAAAACCACTGGCGACCATAAACGCCACTGCAATGCCAATACCTAACCAGCGATTTTCACCCTCTTGCGACATTTTTAATCCTACAGGCCAGCCAATTTCCAGCAAGCCTGCAATAATTAAATAAATCCACGCCATTAATTTTCTCTCTTTTTCAATATTACATCGTACAGATCTTCACGACGATCTTTTAAGTTACGCACCGTGCCTTCACTGTGCAGAACTTTTAATTTATCCATATCTAAATCACTAAATAACAGCATTTCAGTATTGGGGGTTGCTTCATTAAGCGTAGCATCATGAGGGAACGAAAAATCAGACGGTGTTAATACCGCTGATTGTGAATACTGCACATCAAGACTTTCAACTTCTGGTAAGTTACCTACCGATCCGGCAATAACCACGTAGCATTCGTTTTCAATGGCCCGCGCCTGCGCGCAGTGGCGTACTCGTAAATAACTATTTTTGGTGTCGGTCCAAAATGGCACAAACAGAATATCGAGACCTTGTTTTGCTAAAATACGTGACAATTCAGGAAATTCAACATCGTAACAAATTTGAATACCCACGCGTCCAGCATCAGTATCAAATACCGCAATTTTGTCACCACCTTGAATCACCCAGTCATTTTGTTCATGAGGCGTGATATGAATTTTACGTTGTTCGTCAATTTTACCACTGCGATGGCATAAATAACTGACATTATAGATTTTATCGCCTTCAGCAAGCGGCATTGAGCCGGTGATAATATTCGCATTATACTCAATCGCCATACGCGACATCGCATCACGAAAAGTCTCCGTGTATTCGGCTAAATAACGAATAGCCTCAGTCTGATTTCTTTGCTCTGTAAGCCCCATTAGTGGCGCATTAAAAAACTCCGGAAAAAGAATAAAATCACTTTTGTAATCAGACACTGTGTCTACAAAATATTCGACCTGCGTGAGCATTTCTTCAACCGACTCAACACTGCGCATTTGCCATTGCACTGCGCCTACTCGCACTATCGACTTCGTTGATTCAAGTACCGTGTCGGTCGGTTCAAACATAATGTTATTCCACTCAAGTAGCGTGGCATAACCCACCGAATTTTGATCTTCCGGTAAATACTTTTTAAGTAAGCGTTTAACCTGGAAATCATTCGACAATTGAAAACTTAAAATTGGATCATACAGCTCTTTATGATCGACTTTGGCAATATATTCTGTTGGACTCATGTCACTGCTATGATTGTAATAACGCGGAATACGTCCGCCCGCCAAAATAGCCCGCAGATTATACTGACGACATAATTCTTTACGCGCATCATAAAGCCTGCGCCCTAAACGCATACCACGATGAGTAGGCGAAATAACCACATCTAAGCCATACAGCGCATCACCATCGGGGTCACTAAATACCCGGTCATGGCCGTCAACAATATCTTCATAGGTGTGCGGATTAGAAAAGCGCGTGTAATCAACTTGCACACTCAACGCAATCCCTACCAGCACGCCATCATCCACCATGCCCAACTGCCCTTCAGGGAACTGGTCAATCAGTCTAAATATAGTATGGCTTGGCCATGCACCACCTAAATCTGGATAAGCCTGATCCATCAAAGTTTTTACTTGTGGATACTGCTCTTTAGTTAAATTACAAATCTCAAGATGGGTTTTTTCTGCCGACATACACAACTCCTTTAGGCGTAGGACATTAAATTTGATAGTTCAATACGCGCATAATACGTGATCAGCTCTGAACGCTTGCTTAGTGCAGCATACCTAGCGCTGGTTTATTTTTAAGATAGCACCAACAACAGTGTTGAAGTAAGTATAAGTAGGTATAAATTTTTAGTTTTACACCTCTTTGCTCAGCTAACATTAACGCTGGTTTAGCGGTTTTCGACCTAAAGCTTAGGTTAATTGCACTTTATAAGAGTAAAAGTAATGGCCGAAATCAAGCGGCCACTACCTCAAAACAAGGTGGCTTTACTCATTTAAAGCTCATTTGCAGGTAATATTGTGATCTCATGCATTAGTGTTTGCGGTAATAGCGGCGTTGGTTTTGCAGCTACGTAGTCATCAAATCCTGCGCGATAAAATGGCGATAGTGGATGACCTGACTGGCCACCGGGAATGGCCATTATGGCATTTTCTAAATGCCCAGGTTGAGCAATAAATCGCTGTGACGCACCAAAACTACGCCCCTGCACTGCTGGCATATAACTGTCGCCAAATCCTGGCGCTGTCGGCATATTTAATAA
The DNA here is from genome assembly GCF_014164295.1 of Pseudoalteromonas sp. SG43-7. Lineage (NCBI taxonomy): Bacteria > Pseudomonadati > Pseudomonadota > Gammaproteobacteria > Alteromonadales > Pseudoalteromonadaceae > Pseudoalteromonas > Pseudoalteromonas sp. SG43-7. The sequence continues at coordinate 105,814 of NZ_JACJEY010000005.1, read as the reverse complement.
TTTACTTAGTTGTGGTATTTGCTGTGCGAATGGATGCTCAATAACCAATTCATTAACTGTCCCCCACTGCCAACCTTTTAAGTTACTGCCAAACTCTTTACTTAAATTACTGACAACTTGACTAAATGAATCAGTTAATTGTGCATCCCAATCAGCAAATTGTGGATTTAACCAGCTATCTGGTTGCTGTTCAATAAGCTGCCATATTGCCGGCTCTAAATCACGTTTAACATACTTTAATGAACCGCCCTGAGCCTGTAAATTTGCTTGCATAGCCGTAAATACACTATTGATAACTTCATCACGATAACGCCTAACCAGCGTGTAGCCTATTGACGTTGCACAGGCGCAACCTTGCCAGTTCTCTAACTCTTTTATGTACTGCTGATTAGCCGAACTATTTCTATTAAGCTGTTGCAGCAATAAGCTATGCCACGGTTGTAAAAAGCGCGCCTGATTATCATGCTGCAACTGGTTGAAATTAGCTTCATTAAAATGTTGCTTTTCATACAATCTATCACGAATTTGACTCGATCGTGCTCCCAAGGCATAACCACCATTACCAAAACGCTGATCATCCAAAGCCGATACAACGCGAGAGTTCCCAGTCCATAAACGGCCATCAACAGGATTTTTAACTTCCGGCCTTTGCTGTTCATTATGCTGCCAAAGTGCTGAATAGTCATTTTCCTGAACAGCTAGTTCACTGGGCTTAATACGCCCTGGAATGGCTCCCATATTTTTCCAACCCGCATTGCCTTGGCTATCTACCACCATTAAGTTTTGTACTGGAATACCTACTTCACTGGCAATCAGCAGCGCGTCATCGACTGTGGTTGCTTGTTCTAATTTCAATAAATCCATATCGACTGCATAAGGTTGATGGCCAACCCAGCTAAGCGCATAAGGCTTGCCATTTATTTCTCGCACTGGACCATACTCACTCAATGTCAGCTTATATTCTTCAATTGACCCATCGGGTAGTGCTATTTGCTCAACTTCTTGCCATGTTTTACTGTTATCAGTTAATGCTACCCAATCGGCAGTATCGAGGTAACCATTAGTAAATCCCCAGGCAATATTGTTATTAGTTCCCACCACAATTGCTGGTGCGCCAGGCAAGGAAACCCCTGTCACTTGGCTCACTTTTCCTGACATTGCATAGTTAAGTTGCGCACGATACCAAATAACCGGCACCGCCATCGACAAGTGCATATCATCCGACAGCATCCCAGCACCTGTGGTAGTTAACTGCCCAGTCACCGCCCAGTTATTACTACCACGTTCTTGATTTGCATCAATCCTGAGTAAAGCTTGTAAGGTTTGCTTAGGAAATTCAGGAATAGTTAAATTATAAGGTGCGAGTGTGCTGCCATCTAAAGCCGCTTGATATTGACTGGGTTGAGTTAAAAAACTGACCATTTCTGGGCCATAAATATCGGCAATTTGAATTAACGCTTGGTCACGTTCAAAGGTCGCCGTTTGTAAATCTAAGTACATACTGTAAATCACTAACAAACTGTCTTCACTGCGCCAAGGCTTTTGCTCAGCGCCTGTTAGTAAATATTCAAAACTGCTAAAACCTACCTGTGCTAAGCCTTCGTTAACGCCAGCGGCATAACTTGTTAATAATGCTTGATCTGCTTGAGGCAATTGCTCAACAATCGCAGCGCTGCGTTTTCGTAACTGGTGGAAGCGCATTTTTTTATCCAAACCTAATGCTGCTTTGCCAAACAGTTCACTCAATTCACCTGCAGCATTACGGCGCAACAAATCCATTTGAAAAAATCGGTCTTGACCATGTGCGAAACCTAAACCATACGCAGCATCAAGGCGGTTCTCAGCTGAAATAACTGCTTGACCCAGTTGGTCTCGGGAGATTTTTACCGCTTGGCTGACGTGGTTACTACGCCCATTACCATCAAGCGCCGGTAAGCTAATTGACAGTACACCATAAATAACTGCTGTTGCAGCTAATCCTAAAATTACGATTGCTAACACCAACCACTTGATAATTTTAAACATGAACCAGTCCTTTTACTCTTGATTAGCTCTATCATAACCATAGTTTTATGAAAAAAGTGCGGTAATTTAAATAAAAAAGCAAATAGCTCAATTGATCGGACTATTTTTATTTCCGTGATAAATTGACTATAGTTGAACAGCCAAATATAAAAGCACAAGTCGCTAATGCCATTGTTAAAAACAGATGATCACAAACAAGTCTACAAATTTAAACTGATATTTTGGTGCTCGCTCGTTTTTATTTTATTAATCAGTTTAGTGCTTGATCAGATCAGTTATAAACGTGCCCAAGAATCTCATCGACTATTAATTTTATCTGAAGTAAGTAGCTACCGTACTCAACTTGAATCAACATTAGTATCGAATATTCAATTGGTGCGTGGTTTAGCTGTTGCAGTTGCTGCAGAGCCTAATTTAGATCAACAACGTTTTGCCCAAATTGCCGCACCATTATTCGACACCTCATCTGAATTACGCAATATCGGTGGTGCACCTAATATGGTGATCCGCATGACTTACCCATTGGCAGGCAATGAAAAAGCCATAGGGCTAAACTTTTTAGAGAACAAAGCACAACGTGCAGATGCAATTCGTGCGCGTGATAACAATGAAATAGTTATGGCAGGCCCACTTACATTAGTGCAAGGTGGTGAGGCATTAATTGCCCGAGTCCCTGTTTACCTTCCCCCTGACAACCATTTTTGGGGACTGCTCTCGGTGGTACTCGACATAGACAAAATATATGAAAGAGCGGGTATTTTCGAACTAGAAGAAGACTATGATGTCGCCATCCAAGGACGCAATGGCTTGGGTCTAAAAGGAGAGTTTTTCCGTGGTAAAGCGGATATTTTAGAGCGTAACCCTCTGGAATTTACTTTAACCTTTCAAGGTGGCGAGTGGGAAATTTTTGTTACTCCTAAAGTTGGTTGGGCACCTCCAAATTCTGCGATTTGGCCGCTGAGATTAGCAATATTTACTATTTGCGGGTTACTAATTTTAGCTTTCTTATTATTCTTAAAAATGCTCAATCGCCAGCTAAGAAATGAAAAAATGCTAGTGACAATGAGTAGTCTTGCAAAAATTGGCGCTTGGTCATTTAACCTTGAAACACAACAAGTATATTGGTCAGATATGACCAAAAACATTTTCAAATATCCGCTAGACGAACAACCGAATTGGCCAACGAACTTTACTTACTTTAAAGAAGGCGAAAGCCGTGACACGATAAAAAAGCTCGTTGAGCGAGCGATTAAATATGGTGAAAGTTACGAAGTTGAGCTCGAAGTTATCGATTCTAAAGGTAATGCTTTATGGGTGTTAGTGCATGGTGAGGCCGAAATCCGTAATGGCCGTTGTATTAAGATTTTTGGCTCTTTACAAGATATAAACGTCCGTAAATGCATTGAATTAGAAAGCAGTAAAACTGCTTTGCACAATGAGGTACTCGCCTCACTTACCGTTAATAACGCAGTGCTAACTGGTAATTTAAAACAAGCAAAAGATATTATTACGCAATCAATTTGCGATGCATTTAATGTTGAACGTGCCAGTATATGGCTGTTCAATGATGCAAGAGATCAACTGCAATCATTTGCCCATCATGGTAAACACACCCCAAAGAACACTGCGTTACCAGCATGGCAGCAAACTGAGTTAAATGATTTTTTTACAGCGATTGATAATCAAGCTGTGATCCGCGCCTCAAATGCACTGAGCAATAAATTTACAGCCCCGCTTACAGCGCACTATTTAGCTCCTTTCGATATAAAATCAATGCTTTGTGTATCTATTCCTACTGGAAGCGGGGCGATTGGTATTGTTTGTGCTGAGCATTGTCAGTATCCGCGGGCATGGTCGCGTAACGAAGAAAGCTTTTTAATTGCCGTTGCCGCTTTAATTGGCAGTTTATATTCTAGCGAGCAACGTATAGAAACCGAGCAACAATTAGTCACAGCAAAAGAAGCAGCGGAACAAGCTGTAACCGCTAAAGGTGAGTTTTTAGCGAGCATGAGCCACGAAATTCGCACCCCGATGAACGGTGTGCTCGGGATGCTTAATATTGTGCAACAAACTAAGTTAGATCCTCAGCAAACGCACCATATTGAATTAGCACAATCATCAGCACAATCGCTGCTTAATATAATTAACGATATTCTGGATTTCTCAAAAATTGAAGCTGGTAAATTAGATATCGAAGAGATTGCCTTTAATTTACCGAAATTACTAGGTGAAGTGGTCGAGTCATTTGCCCTTAAAGTAGAGCAACATAATACTAAACTGATTTTAGATGCCACTAAAATTAATGTAAATAAGATTGTTAGTGACCCAAATAGGCTTCGCCAAATTATTAATAATTTACTCGGTAATGCCGTTAAATTTACTCATAATGGTGAAATTATCGTGAGCGCAAACTTAAAAAATACCACTAACGGGACTTTTTTAGATTGCTCAATTATTGATACCGGTATTGGTATTAAAGCCGACAAACAAGCTTCATTATTTGATTCTTTCACTCAGGCCGATACCTCAACTACTCGCCAATATGGCGGCACAGGCTTGGGCCTGGCGATTGTTAAGCAGCTTTGTAATTTGATGGATGGAGAAATCAATGTCACGAGTGTTTATGGCCAAGGCAGTACCTTTACTTTTTCCATTAAAGTACAGCCGCTACTGGGTAAAGAACAAGACTTACCGAGTCATTTAATTAAAAACAAACATATTTTAATTGTCGATACTTGCCCGTTAAATAGCTCAATTGCGCAAAAACAGCTAAACGTGTGGGGAGCGCGTGCGCATATCCTCAAAAACTACCTAGCCTTGAGTTATTATCTCAATTCGAGCGATGAATTGATTGATGCTGTGCTGCTTGATTATAGCTTTTTTCAGCAAGCCGACGCTGCTGCAATTAATGCATTGAAAATTTACCTAAGTGAGCATCACGTAAAACTGATCCTTATGGCGCCAATGAGTTTCTCACAAGAAGCACATGCAAACTTGCCAATCGAAGCCGATTGCATGATTTTTAAACCACTAACGCCTTCGGACTTGTTTGATTCTTTGGCGAATGAAAAATTTATCGAGCAACAACAAAATAACAATGCACTACCAGCAAGTATTGCAATCAACAATACACACTTTGTAAATCAAGACAAAATCCTGCTGGTAGAAGACAATAAAGTAAATCAAGTCGTTGCCTGTGCATTACTAAAACAAGCAGGCATTAATTTTGATATCGCTGAAAATGGTCTGGAAGCTATTGAAAAACTAAAAAGCAAAACCACAGAACCATACAAGCTATTGTTAATGGACTGCCAGATGCCAGAAATGGATGGTTACCAAGCAACTAAGGCAATCCGTAATGGGGATGCGGGTGAATACTACAAAAACGTAACTATTATTGCGTTAACCGCAAATGCTATGCAAGGCGATAGAGATAAATGCCTCAGTGCAGGAATGACTGATTACCTAACCAAACCACTCGATTTTGATGCGCTTAATCCGAAACTGCAACAATGGCTTGGCAAACAATAAAGGTGTAAGCTAAGGCATAACAAAAAGAAGGATTTATTATGCAACTCACTGCTATTGAACAACGTGTGATCGGCTGCCTACTTGAAAAACAAAGCACCACACCAGAGCATTACCCGCTGTCACTAAATGCATTGACCAATGCGTGCAATCAAAAATCGAACCGAGAGCCAGTGCTCACGCTCAGCGAAACTGAAGTACAAGAGGCGCTAGACTCGTTAGTTTCCCAGCGGTTAGTTACATTAGACGAAGGGTTATCTGGACGCGTAACTAAGTTCGCACATCGCTTTTGCAATACTGAATTTGGTAATTTACAGTTAACGGAGCAACAGCGCGCTATTATTTGTTTAATGCTGCTACGTGGCCCACAAACCCCTGGTGAATTAAGAACCCGCAGTAATCGGCTCGCTGAGTTTAATAATGTTGCTGAAGTTGAGTCGGCATTAAATGCCTTGATGACTGCCGAACATGTGACTAAACACCCACGAGAACCCGGCAAACGTGAAAGCCGTTACAGCCATTTATTTGCTGATCCACAAAGTGCTGTTGCAGTAGAACCACCTGAATTGCCAGCACTCAAAGCTGACGAGTTGAATGAGTTACTTGCTGAAATTGATGAGCTAAAAGCTGAATTACAAAAAATTAAGCTACATTTAGGGCTTTAAATTAAACCCTTTGAATTAGATAATAATTCCAATTACATTAAATAGAGATCATGCTTTTAAGCTAATTGGTATAACCATGACAACCAGTAATATTATTAGGAGAGCTCAGCATGCGCGCTGAAATAGTGGCAGAAATGAAAGTCCAGCCAAATATAGACGTCAACAACGAGATCACACGCCGCGTAAACTTTATAAAAAACCGTTTAGTGGCAGCACATTCACGCTCTTTAGTGCTGGGGATTAGTGGCGGTGTAGATTCATCTACCTGTGGTCGCTTATGCCAACTCGCCGTTAACGAATTAAATGCGCAGCAACAAACCGACAAGTATCAATTTATTGCGGTTCGCTTACCGTATGGTGTGCAAGCTGATGAAGCTGAAGCGCAATTGGCTGTTGATTTTATTCAACCAAATAAACGCCTAACAGTGAATATAAAACCCGCAGCAGACGGCATGCATGAGCAAGCATTAGCGGCAGTAGTAGGTTGCGGTGATGCACTGCCGGAACAAGCACAAATTGATTTTATTAAAGGTAATGTGAAAGCCCGCCAACGCATGGTCGCGCAATATGAAATTGCCGGACTGTGCCAAGGCCTCGTTGTTGGTACTGATCATAGCGCCGAGAACATTACTGGCTTTTATACTAAATTTGGTGATGGCGCATGCGACTTAGCGCCATTATTTGGCTTATCAAAACGCCAAGTACGCGCATTAGCCAAGCAGTTAGGTGCACCCGATTTACTCGTTAATAAAGCGCCAACCGCCGACCTAGAGTGTGATCGCCCAGGCCTTACTGATGAAGAAGCCCTTGGTTTAAGCTATGAACAAATTGATGACTTTTTAGAAGGCAAAGAAGTCAGTGACGAGGTAAGTGAAAAACTCATCGCAATTTATCTACGCACTCAACATAAACGCCAAGCTATTCCAACCATTTACGACGATCTTTAGGCTGTCATAAGCTCATAAACCGTAAATGACACTTCTAGGGCAATTAACAATAAGAAAAATGTGATTAATTGCCCGCTTTTCACTTTAGCACAAACATAAGCCCCTAACGGTGCTCCAACTACGACCACTGGAATAGCCGCTAATAAATACGACTGTATTTCGCTACTTAAGCTCTTGAAGAACCATACGTTAGCAATGCTTGCCACCACAGACGTTATTGCCATGATAATCACCGAGGTTGCAGTCGCTTTTTGAATATTAGCGTTGCAGGCGATAATCAATAACGCAAAAATAGCAATGTCAGCTCCTGAACCAACTAAGCCAGATGCAACTCCTCCAATAACAGCAACTAATGCAACTTTAAATGTACTAACGTGTATATCGGTTTGACTACATACATGTTGCACCCTGCTGTAAATACGCCATAAAAGAGTTAATGCGAAGCATATTAAAAGTACGCTAAAGACTCCTTTAACCACCAGTCTTGGTAATTGATCGGCAATAAAAGTAAGGCTTAGTAATACGCCAACTAACGCAGCAGGAGCTGCGATTAATACCACTTGGCGATAATATGGAATACCAGTAAAAATAATGGTTAATGCGGCCGCACTCATACCAAAACTTTGAATCGCTAACGAGAATACTTTTGCCGTTACAGGATCTATTGCCAGTAACTTAGTCATCACAGGAAATGCTACTGCGCCACCACCAAGTGCAGTGCCACCAGCAACAAAAGACCCAAAAGCCATAGTCACAGCAATGCTAAACTCTGCGATAACACTTTGTAGCGCGGCATTTGCGCCTTGCCAAGCAATTAATGAACAATACACGCCAGCAATAAATAACCAGGGGATCATACGCAGTTTATGGATCGGTTTAGGTGATGATTGCATAGTTACGGATCATAAATCGAAGTTTTATTATTATGCCTGACAATCATCGCAGAGCAAATGATCGCAACTGTTCGTTACGGCGTACAAACAGATTGTTATATGAGTGCAATATCTTTGCAGTAAAGATGAAATAGTTCTGTAATTTAGTTTATAGTTGTTAGTAAACACATGGTAATCCAGCTCATCGCATTAAAAAACCTAAGGATTTGTATTTAGTTATGACATCGCCCATTTTAATAACAGGTGCCGGCCAACGTATTGGTTTAGCACTGGCAAAACATTTTATAGCCCAAGGGCAAGCTATTATCGTTACTTACCGAACTCGCCATCCCGCTATTGATGAATTATCTGACCATGGTGCTGTATGTGTTTACGCAGACTTTAGCACTGACAAGGGCATTAATGAGTTTGTCAGTCAATTAAAGCTGCACACAAATAGCTTAAAGGCGGTGATCCACAATGCCTCGAGTTGGGATTGCGAAGCGAATAATCCAGATAGCAGTACGCTATTTGATAACATGATGCGGATCCATGCTAAAGCACCTTACTTAATTAACTTAGCGCTTAGCGAGTTACTGTTAAATTTCCAGCAACAGCAGCAACACCCTGCTGATATCATTCATTTAACTGATTATGTTGTTGAAAAAGGAAGTCCAAAGCATATCGCATATGCCGCAAGTAAAGCCGCCTTAGAAAATATGACAAAATCATTTGCAGCTAAGTTTGCCCCGAATATTAAAGTGAACGCTATCGCCCCTTCATTAATTATTTTTAATGATCACGATAGCGATGAGTACCGAGAAAAAACCCTTAAAAAATCATTAATGGGCATCGAGCCCGGTTGTCGCGAAATTATAAACAGCGTCGATTTATTGCTTAGCAGCCATTACATCACGGGACGTTCTTTACCCGTAGATGGTGGCAGACATTTAAAATAACGGATTAATCGAGAAATTTATGCACGATCAATTAAAAAATAGTTACCACGAAATTATTACTGCTGTAGGTGAAGATCCACAACGTGAAGGCCTATTAGACACGCCAAAACGCGCCGCCAAAGCGATGGAATATTTGACCAAAGGCTATCGTCAAACATTAGAAGAAATTACCAATAATGCGGTATTTACTTCTGATGCAGATGACATGGTTTTAATTCAAGATATAGAGCTTTATTCGATGTGTGAACATCATTTATTACCATTTGTAGGGCGCTGTCATATTGCTTATATTCCTAACGGCAAAGTGCTGGGTTTATCGAAATTTGCGCGTATTGTTGATATGTTTGCACGCCGCTTTCAAATTCAAGAACAACTGACTCATCAAATCGCTAAAGCGGTTGAAGAAGTCACCGGTGCTAAAGGCGTTGGTGTAATAGTGGAAGCAAAACATATGTGTATGATGATGCGTGGGGTTGAAAAACAAAACTCAAGTATGCGTACGTCGGTAATGCTAGGTAACTTCAGAGCCGATCCAAAAACCCGCAATGAGTTTTTACAACTTGTAAAAGGCTGATCCTATGGCCAATGCAATTATCCATGTAACTAACTTACGGCTGCGCACTTTTATTGGCTTTAATCCCGATGAACGTGAGAAAAAGCAGGATGTAGTGATCAATTTAGAAATTCACTATCCTGCTGAGCAAGCCTGTGAAACGGATCAAGTTGAACAAGCACTTAATTATAAAGTGATCACCAAAGAAGTGATTAGTATTGTTGAACAAGGTCACTTTTTATTGCTTGAAAAACTAGTGGCAGAAATACTCAGTGTTTGCCATAGCCATAGCAGCGTGAATTATGCAAAAGTGCGAGTTGATAAACCTCACGCTTTGCGTTTTGCAGATTCAGTATCGCTAACACTCGATTGGAGTAAAGCTTAAAGCAACTTATCCAGCCCAACGGCAAAGGCTAGTACAAGCAAGTAACGTGCGCCTTTGCCAAGGGTAACCAGCCATAAAAATGTCCACCAGCGCACTTTAAAAATGCCTCCTACAACTGTTAGCGGATCACCAATAATTGGTAGCCATGCCAACAACAGGCTATAAACACCATACTTTTCAAAGCGCTCTGCAGCCTTATCGATACTTGCCTGTGACACGGGAAACCATTTCCGATCCTTAAAACGTATGACTTGCGTGCCTAACCAGTAATTAACGCAACTACCTAGTACGTTACCAACTGTGGCACTGAGCCATAACAACCAAAGTAAATATTCTCCTTTGGTCACCATTGCTGTGAGTACCACTTCTGATGAGCTTGGCAATAATGTTGCCGAAATAAACGCAGTAAAGAACAGAGTTAAATAAGCCATCGAAGCCTTTATTAATGCATATAAAAAACCCAGCATTTGCTGGGTTTGATAAAAATGAAGAGTAGTTTATTTTATCAATTGTAAGCTAAATGGGTAGTTAAACTCTTTACCGTCATTAGTTTTGATTGCGCCAATCACCACCATAATAAACGAGAAAATAGCGACTATAGGTAATAGAATTACCCCGATAACTGCAAACATCAAAATCAAACACACTATATATGCTATGAACATAGTGATTTGAAAGTTAAGCGATTTACGCCCATGTTCAGCCACTAATGGCATTTCGTCTTTTTTTATTAACCAGACAATCAGCGGACCGATGATACTACCCATAGGTATAATAAATCCGGCTAATGCGCTTAAATGACATAACATCGCCCACATACGCTCATCTTTACTCGTTATAACTGGTTCAACCTGTTGATTATCTTCCATTACCATCTCCTTATTTCGTTAATACCTATATGCTGACCTTTTTCAGTCTTAATGTCTAGATTTTAATCAGCGTCGTCGATACTGCTAAGCTCGAGCAAGTGTGCAAAACCACAACACTTAATTTAGACAAAAAATTAAGGCGTAACCTAAGTCACGCCTTAATTGTAAAACACTAAAATCAGTTATTACTTTTTAATACCAGCTAGATCTAAGATAAATGCATAATTTAGAGCTGTATCTTGAAGGCTTTTAAAACGCCCAGATGCGCCACCATGGCCTGCTTCCATATCAATTTTAAACAGTAATTTATTATCATCGGTTTTAAACTCACGTAATTTTGCAACCCATTTTGCTGGTTCAAAATATTGCACTTGAGAATCATGCAAACCTGTGGTGACCAACATATTTGGATACGCTTGTTTACTCACTTGATCGTACGGTGAGTAAGACAGCATATAATCATAATATAGTTTGTCATTTGGGTTGCCCCACTCGCCGTACTCGTTGGTTGTTAATGGTAAGCTCGCATCTAACATAGTGGTCACTACATCAACAAATGGCACAGCCGCAACCATCCCCTGATAAAGCTCTGGTGCTTGGTTTGCCACGGCGCCCATTAATAAGCCGCCCGCACTGCCGCCCATCGCGAATATTTTATCTTGCGCACCATACTGCTGGGTAACTAAGCCTTTGGTTACATCAACAAAGTCATTAAAAGTATTCTTTTTATTGAGTAGCTTGCCATCTTCATACCAAGGACGACCAAGCATCTGCGAGCCACGAATATGCGCGATAGCAAATACAAAGCCTCGCTCAAGTAAACTCAAACGGCTACTAGAAAAACTTGGATCCATGGTTGCCCCATACGACCCATAGCCATATTGTAACAATGGATTAGTGCCATCTTTTTTGAATTTATCTTTGCGATAAACTAAACTCACCGGTACTTTTACGCCATCTCGCGCAGTAATAAATAGTCGCTCCGATGCATAATTATCGGCATTAAAATCACCGATCACTTGTTGCTGTTTTAACAGTGTTTTCGTTGTGCTATTCAAATCGATATCATACGATGAACCAGGCGTCGTCATACTGGCATAATATACTCGTAAGCTTTCGCTATCTAATTCATTATTACCATATGTTCTGACCATATAACTGCTGTCATTAAAGCTCAGCTGCTGTTCATCACCCGACTTTAAGTTGCGTATCGTTAAACGAGATTGCCCCATTTCACGCTCTTTATACACTAAATGATCTGTGAACAAATCGATGCCTTCAAGCTTAATATCATCACGCGCGGCGATCAGTGTTTGCCAATTCGCTTTGTCGTGCGCTTTATCTTTATCCACCGTCATTAGCTGAAAGTTTACTGCGTTAAGGTTAGTGACTATGTAATAAGTATCACCGAGTTTAGCAATATCATATTCTAGGTTTTCTTCACGTTCAATTAAGCGCTTTGGCTGCGCCTTGACGTCATTAGCATCAATTACCGACACACCTGAAGCGTTAGTACTGCCATGCCAAATATAAATTTCTTGTTTGTCTTTACTCTTACCAAGGCCAGTGTAATAACTTGTGTTAGTCTCTTCGTACACTAACTCATCTTGTGCTTGTGGCGTACCTAAGGTATGGCGATAAACCTGATAACCTAACAATGTCTGTAAGTCTTTTTTAATGTAATAAAAAGTTTTATTATCATTCGCCCAGACGATATCACCATCGGTCCCTTCGAGCTTATCTTCTAGTAATTTACCGGTCTTTAAATCTTTCACTAAAATAGAGTAGATACGTCGACTTACCGTGTCTTCACCATATGCTAATAAGTGACCATTTGGGCTGACAGATAAACCTGTTGCCGCGAAATAGTCATGGCCTTTTGCCAACTCATTTACATCTAATATAACGTGTTGATCAGTGCCCTTATCATCGCTACTGCGAACATAAGTCGGGTATTCATTATCCCCTCGCGTTTGCGATGAATAATAATAATCGCCACTCTTAGTTGGCACGGAGTCATCATCTTTTTGAATGCGCCCTTTTAACTCTTCAAACAAAGTAGTTTGTAAAGCTTTAGTATGCTTTAGCATCGCATCAGTATAGGTATTTTCTGCATTAAGGTGTGCTATGACAGCTGCATCTTTTCGTGCATCGTCACGCATCCAATAGTAATTATCGGTGCGCGTATCACCATGAATAGTCATTTCGAAAGGGATCTTATTGGCTATAGGTGCAGTTACATTAACCACTGCAGCTTCACTCTGTACAGCCTCGGATTTTATATTATTTTGTTCTGGGGCTTTATTACAGCCCGCTAAAATAGCTAACGACAAAGCCGCTAACGCAAATGATTGACGTGTTTTCATAGTATTCCCTAGAGTTATTATTATTCCACTACTAGCAATATATCTAACTAGCTGTTGATTACCTATATTAGTTTGTAAAGCAATGTAAAAAGGGAGCCTAAGCTCCCTTTGTTTGATTAACTTTGCTCGTTAGTCACTGATAATTAAAATGACTAACTAAACAATTACTTTTATTTACGGCGGCGCATAAATGCAAATGGTGCAATAAGCAATGTTAACCATGCTAGTGAACCGCTGTCACCGTCATTATTATCGTCATCTTTGCCCACAATATTCTTTACTCGTACTTCAACAGCAACAGCTTTAGAGTTATTACCCGCACTATCAACAGCGATAACACTAAATGTAAAGTTACGCTCATATTCATAATCAATACTACCTGCAACAACAATTTCACCCGCAGCATTAACAGTGACTAAGTCAGTGCCTGACACAATAAACTTAGTAACAGGACTTACATCAGCATCTGGATCACTAAAGTTAAGTTTACCAATCACAGTGCCAAGCGCTGTATTTTCATCAACACTAAAGCGTTGTTTATCAGCAATAACTGGCGTGTTTTCTAATGCGTCTTGCGCTACAGTGATTGTTACTTCAACAGCTGCAGATTGATTACCAGCACTATCCGTTGCACTAACCATCAGCTTTATCTCAGGTGTTGCATCATAATCAACGTCACCCACCACTGTGATTTGGCCAAGTTCATCAATTGCAATACCGTTATGACCTGCCACTGTGTAGCTTACAATTGGTGTTACTGCTGTATCTGGATCAATAGCACGTATTTGACCAATCACAGTGCCTACCACGGCATTTTCTTGCACTTTAAAAGTTTGCCCGGCTTCGATAATTGGCGCAACTTCTGCTCCTTCATCAGCGACATTTAACACGTTAATCGTCACAATTTCAGCAGCTGACTGATGACCATCTTCATCAATTGCGACTATCTCTAACGTAATAGTACTTTGCTCTTCAAAATTAAGTAGTTGAGCAACGGTTAGCATCCCCGTATTATCAATCGTGATTGCATCACTTCCCGCTACAGTAAACATAGTGATTGAACTGTTATCTGGATCTGTGAAAGCTAATTGAGCAAATGCGGTAGCTACTGGGGTGTTTTCTGCAACAGAGAATACTTGGCCAGAATTTATAATTGGGGTTACTTCGCTCGCTTCATCTGCAACATTGGTAATGTTAATAGTAATAACAGCAGGCTCTGATGTATTTCCCAAAGTATCGATGGCAACAACGACTAGTTCAGCGATGTGCTTACCAACTTCAAAATCAACTAACTCGCTGTTTGATACAAGAATTTGCCCTTTATTATCAACACTAAAGCCTTGATGAGTTTGCGATTGCACATAAAACTCAGCAATCGCTAAATCTCTATCTGATTCCACAACACTCAAGGTGCCAACGAGATGGCCGTTTTCCGCATTTTCAACAACATCAAATGATGCATTTGCAAGCTTAGGAGCCTGCGTTTTTGGTAACACTAAGTCTTCAGCAGTCACTAATTTCAGTACATCTTGTAATGACGATGCTGTAAAAGCAAATGGCGCACTAGCATTCACAATCGCTTTTTCACCTGGCGCAAGTTGATTTACGACTGTATCACTGCCATCCACCGCAGTTAAACTCACTGACGCTGAAGAACTAAAGGTCGTAGCGCCAACTAGACTATCTGTTTCAAAGTACACGCCGCCACCATAAGATGGATAGCCTACAGATGCCTTAATATTTAACGGATCACCTAAATTATCACGTGTTAACCCCAGTGTGCTGCTACATACCGAGAAGGTAATGGTATCTGCACCAGCTGATTGATATAACGGTGTCAAAAACCGAAGCGTTTCTGCGCCAGTGTCATCGATAGTACCAATAACAGTACGTGAACGCCCTGGCGAAGTCGTTTTACGACCTCGGTCATTGTAGTTCTGCATAAGGAAGTCATAGGCACCATCGTTGTTGGTGTCTATATCTAAACGATAACCTGCTTGGAATACATGAGTGATCTCATCACGTAACTGAATCGATGCTGTAACTAATACACCAGATTCACATCCTTCAGCTGCTATTGCATTGAATGTCGTTGCAAGAATATTGAACGGTGCCTCTGCTGCTGACTTAACTTTACCAGTTGCAACAATATTTTCTGTCATTGTTGAAACTGTTGTTGCCCCGGTATTCTCAACGATAAGTTGCATCTCATTACCAACCACTTCCGGAGCAATACTTAATTCACTAGCCGCTTTTGGTAGCGCATGATAAACAACATGTAGCGCATAATCTGAATCAGTATCATCCACATCGTCAAACACTAAGGCGCCGTCAAACTCTGCGAGCGTTAATGCGGCGCTTCGTGCAGCTACCGACTCGGCATCAAATGGGTTTTCCAGTTTCCACTCGTGCAATTTACTAGGATCAACCGTTAGCGTTACATCAAACTCTGTAGTTTGACCTGCGGGAATTGTTACGCTGCCTGGAATATCCCAACTGATTGCACCGCTGTTTTTATCATTTTCGTAACGTGCTTCAGTCCGTAATTTGTAGGTTTTTTCTTGTGTCGAGAAATTTTTCACGGTGACTGTTTTGCTGATTGACCTAACGCCAGTAAAGTTTTCTAAGCCAAACGATAATGCCGCTTGTTTAGTTTTAAACTCGGTATTATCAACCCATGCTGCAACAGGCAGATTAACCGCTTTTTCAACGTTAACTAAACCAGCACCAATCATACTAATTGGTGCTAATTCAGAATCTGGATTTGTGCTAAGCGGCTCATTAGTCACATTTAGATCTGCCGTATTCATTAATGTTGCTTTAATTTCAAAGGCATTACGCTGTGGGTGTGCTGCGCGTACTAACGCAACCGCACCGGCAGTAATCGGTCCTGAAAAGGATGTACCTGAGGCTGGAGCTAGTTGATCTTGCGTACCAGTTGCTGCAACCATAATGCTTGTACCTGGCGCTGTGATTTCAGGTTTTAATAAACCATCCATTGATGGACCGCGCGATGAAAAGGTTGCCACAGCACCTGATGTTACTTTACGCTCAACAACTAAGCTATATGCAGCCTTGCCTGATGCTTTAAGCTCCGCTTTTATCGCTGCCCCGGCAGCATAAGTAATGCCAATATTTGGGATAGTAACCGTGGCATCAAATCCACCCATTGAAGCAGGAGTACCGTCATCTTCGTTATTTGCAATAAATACAAACGATGCGCCGCGCTGTTGTGCATGCAGTACTTTTTTCGTGAAATTACATTCACCACGGTCTATAAGCACCGCTTTATTATTAAAATCGGTGTCTTCTGAAAATGCTTCACAGCCATTTTGATTTGCGGTTGGGTAAACAAGTTCAGCATCGGTATCTGCCATAGCAAATGCGGTTTGCGGACCAAAACCTGAAACTTGAAAAACAACCTCTTCTCCAAGCACGGTACCTGAAGCAATCCCAATATCTAATGTTGGATGCGTCATCGCACCAACTGCAAGTGCGTTTGGCGTGGTACTTGGTCCCCCAATACGAAAAGGATGATCGCCATCATTGCCTGCTGAGATAACAACATTTACACCTAAATCAACCGCTTTTTGAATTAAGTATTGAGTACCTCCGTCAGTTTCAGTGCCACCAAACTCGCCACCTAAAGACATATTAATAACATCTACGCGGTCAGAGATATCGCCATCACCATTAGGATCCATTGCCGCTTCTAATGCTGATGCTTGTGCTGCGCTTGGACAACCACCACCACACACTGAGTACACATATAACTCTACTTCAGGAGCAATTCCAGTGACAGAGTGAGAAACAGACGTACCATGACTGGTCGGTTCATCAACATCGGGGATCACGACTACAGGATCATGTTCAATTGGATCAGCATCGTCACGAATAAAGTCGTAGCCACCATGTACGATGCCTTGCGGCCAAGCTACAGAAGTAGGATCAGCTTGAGCTGCGTCATACGCCTCTACGGTACCAGCACCACCAAAAACGTTGTGCGTGTAGTCAACACCTGTATCCAGTACCGCTACCGTTTGACCTTTACCTGTTACAACCCCATTTGCAACCAATGGTGAAGCTTTTAAATAATCTGCAGATGCGGCGACATGTAATTCATAATCATACATTGGCAGCACTTTCTCAACTCGGTAGTCACGGGCAATTTTTTCTAACGCCTCAGGACTTGCTTGTACAATTAAAGTAGGCGCCAGCACTTTAGTTTGGCCAATTACTTTTGTACCAAAATCTAGACTACTTAGTTCAATTGTCACTGCACTTTGCACTTGCTCAATTTGTGCAATGGTTGCACGGCTGTCACCTATTTGATAAATACCTTGCGCCATTAGATCGGCAGCGGTTGTCGCTCTTAGCACAATCATATGAGCTGATGGTAACTGTTCTTTAACATCGGTTTCATTAAATGTAGCTGTAGAGAAATTATTGAGAGCGGTAATACTGTGTGCTGCTTGCACTGTTTGTGCATTTACCGATGCCGCCATTAGTGCTGATGATACTGCAATTGATAAGGCTGTTTTTGTTATTAACTTGTTAGACATAAATTCCTCTGATGAGATTATTGTTATTAAATGCTCCCAAAAAGAAACATTAAGTCCCGAATACTACACCAGCAAGAAACAAAAAAACAACATTGAAACAAAAAATGTAACCATTTTAGGTAATAACAATAAATTTAAAACAAAAAAAATACCGCCCTATGGCGGTATTTTAACTAAAGCTATATGCCTTTAGAGGCTATATTACTACTTTTGTTTACGGCGACGCATAAATGCAAACGGTGCTACAAGCAGCGTTAACCACGCTAGCGAACCAGAGCTATCATTGTCGTCATCATCGTTCGCACGTAGATTGTTAACGTCAATCTCAACACTTACCGCTTTCGATACATAACCTTTGCTATCTTCAGCTTGAACACTGAAAACAATCTCTTTATCAAACTCATAGTCAATTTCACCCATAGTCACAATTGAACCATCTAACTGAACACTAACTAATGTTGTTCCAGATACAATAAAACGAGTAATTGGCGAAATATCCATATCAGGGTCTGAGAATACCAATTGACCCAACACGGTACCAATGGCAACATTTTCATCAGTTCTGAATTTTTGACCACCCTCAATGACTGGGGCATGAGATTTAGGATCGGCGGTTACATTCAACATAACTTGCACAACCTCAGACTCTAAGCCGCTGTCATCCATTACTGTTACATCAAGAGTCATAGTTGGAGTTGCATAATAACTTAGGCTGCCAGTGACAACTAGCTCACCCTTATTATTAATACTAATTAAGTTTGTGTTTGCAACCGTACCACCAGTAACCATTGTTGCCGCACTTTCAAACAAACTATGATCAAGCATGCCAATCACTGTACCTTCGGCTGCGGATTCAATAATACTGAAATTTTGCCCTTTTGCTACAACTGGTAACTCATCTGCATCATTGGTAATCGTTACTTTAATATCGGCTGCTGCAGATTCAGTACCAAGTAAATCAGTCGCCTTCACTGTTAAAATGATTTCTTTAATGTCAGACTCAAAATCCAACATACTCGTATCTTCAACCATGATATCGCCAGTTTCAGCATCAATCATTAAGCCTGGAGCAGACATACTCACAACAGTAAAGTTTGTTATACGTAGTGCTGGAGTATCTTCAAAACTAAGTCTACCAATAGTAATACCATCAAGTGCAGTTTCATTAATTGTAAACTCTTCTACAACGAGATTAGGCACAGCTGGAACAGCCGGAACACCAGTTACTGAATTAGTATATACATCTGTCCCTGTAGCTGAGGTCAATGCGAAATTACCATCAGCTCTAATTACAGCCTTCTGACCTGGAGCAAGTTCAGATAATTTAGTTTCAGCGTCTTCTGTCGATTCCAAAGTAACCACCGGATTACCTGTAAACACAGTAGAACCAACTACACTATCGGTTTCAGAGAACACACCGGCTTGATAATTTGGATAACCAACTGAAGCTGCAATGTTAATTGTGCTGCCCAGCATATTTGCATCTAAGCCTAACAAATTACTACATCCAGAGAAGGTCACTGTATCTTCACCAGCAGCATGATACATCGGTGTACCCCACTGCCACACATCCTCACCTGCGGCATCGATTTCACCAATTAATGTACGGCTGCGCCCAGGTATTGCTGCATCACGGCCAACATCATTAATATTCATCATAAAGTGATCATAAACACCATCATTATCAATATCGAGATTCATACGAACACCGATTTGACGCATGTGGGTAATTTCATCTCGTAATTGAATTGAAGATGTAATGAACACACCTGACTCACATGTCTCAGACGTATAAGCAGCAAATGTAGTTGAGAGAATATCAAAGTCAGCGTCGCGGTTCTCTTCACTTGTAGCAACCACTGATTCTGCAATTGGTAATATCGTAGTCGCCCCCACATTGGTTACAACCAACTCACCAACACCATTAACTTCTTCATATGAAAAAGCTAATTCAGCACCGGCTTTAGGTATCGCATGGTAAACAATGTGCAAGTCATGATCTGTGTCGGCTGTTGAAGTATCATCAAATACCAGCGCACCATCAAACTCAGCCATAGTCAGTGACGGACTACGAGCTGCTAGATCCTCTTGGCTAAATGGGTTTTCTAACGTCCACTTATGCAGTTTAGATGGATCAACTGTCATGGTTACATCGAATGTTGTTACCGTATTTGCCGCAACAGTTACGCTACGTGGAATATCAAAACTAACAGCACCAGTATCCACATCATTCATATAACGCTCTTCAATACGAAGGTCATATGTTTTGTCTGCATCAGAGAAATTTTTCAACGTCACTGTTTTTGTAAAGCTGGTTGTTTCTGTCATGCGTTCTAAACCGAACGATAGCGCCGCTTGTTTAGTTTTGAATGTTTCATCTTCAACCCATGCCGCAACAGGTAAGTTAACAGCTTTGTCAACATTTACTAAGCCTGCACCGATAGAACTAATTGGTGCAAGTGGAGAATCTGGGTTAGTACTAATCGGCTCTACGGTTATATTTAAGTCAGCCGCATTCATGATTGTCGCTTTAATTTCAAGTGCAGTACGATCTGGATGCGCTTCACGAACTAATGCAACAGCACCAGCAGTGATCGGACCTGAAAATGAAGTACCTGTTGCGGGTGCTAATTGATCTTGTGTACCAGTTGCCGCTACCATGATATCAGTACCTGGCGCTGTAATTTCAGGTTTTAGTAAACCATCCATTGATGGACCACGAGATGAGAACGATGCAACTGCACCCGCTAGCACTTTACGTTCAATCGTTATGCTATATGTTGGCATTTCACCGGCTGTTAAAGCAGCTTTCATTGCTGCCCCTGCAGCAAAATTAATACCGACATTAGGAATTGTTACTGCTGCATCAAAGCCACCCATTGGCGCAGGCGTACCATCATCAACATTATTTGCTACAAATACAAACTTAGCACCACGATCTTGAGCGCTTAATACTTTTTGAGTGAAATTACAGGCACCACGGTCAATAATTACCGCTTTGTCAGTAAAGTCAGTTTCAGCAGAAAATGCCACGCAGCCATTTTGGTTTTCTTCAGGGTAAACAACTTCAGCATCGGCATCTGTCATTACAAACGCAGTTTGTGGACCAAAACCTGACGGCTGAATTGTGGTCTCTGCACCTTCAACTGTGCCAGATGCAACGCCAACATCATTTGCAGGATGCGTCATCGCGCCAACAGAGAGTGCATTTGGCGTCGTAGAAGGACCGCCAATGCGGAATGGGTTATCACCATCATTACCAGCAGAAATAACAACGTTCACACCTGCATCTACGGCTTGCTGAATTAAAAACTGCGTACCACCACCGATGTATGTGTCACCAAACTCTCCACCTAAAGACATATTAATTACATCAACTCGGTCTTCTGAATCACCATCACCATTTGGATCCATAGCGGCTTCTAATGCCGAAACCTGTGCTGCACTTGGACAACCACCGCCACACACTGAATACACGTATAGCTCCACCGCTGGTGCAATACCAGTGACAGAGTGAGATACAGATGTACCATGGCTAGTTGCTGCATCTTCTTCTGTTGGAGTAGCTGGATCATTTTCAATTGGATCAGCATCATCACGCATGAAGTCATAACCACCCATAACTTGACCTTGTGGCCAAGTCACTGCAGTTGGATCTGCTTGAGCTGCTTCATAAGCTTCAACAGTTCCTTCACCACCAAAAATTTTGTGAGTATAATCAATACCTGTATCTAGTACTGCAACAGTTTGCGTTGCACCTGTTACTGTACCATTTGTTACTAATGGTGACGCTTTGATGTAGTCAGCAGTTGCTGCAACATGAAGGTCGTAATCAAACATAGGTAAAACACGCTCTACACGCGAGTCTTTTGCAATTCTATCTAGTGCACCTTGGCTTGCTTGAACAATTAACGTCGGCGCCAAAATTTTAGTTGAACCAAGTACTTTTACATTGCTATCAAGGGTAAATAGCTTATCTTGAACTTGGCTTTGTAACGTTGCAACTTGATTATAGCTCTGACGAGCATCAGAAACATTGTAGACCCCCTGCTCCATCATATCAGCTGCTGTTTTTGTTTTTAAAACAACAAGGTATGCTGATGGTTGATTTTTATTTACAATATCGGTCTGTGATACTGGCGTGTAGCTGGTATGCTTAAGTACGCTGTTATTTATTGTATTTGCATTTACAGCGCCTGTAACTAAGATACTTGTTACAGCGGTTGCAACCGCCGTTCTTTTTATTAGATTCTTAGACATGATTTCCCCTGGGATATGTTATGTATTATTGTATTTATTGGTGATCATAAATTAAGTGCGAGACTAATATAGAACTTCAACACCCAAAATAACAACAACTCGATTACATTAAAATTACAAAGGCAAATAGAAAACCGAAAAAAATAACACTAAACATCTGTTTTTAATGTTTAAAAACTGAAAAGTGAAAATGTAAATGTTTGTAAACAAATAGAACTAAAGCACACCAATATACCTAAAAGGGAACCAATGAACTCTGATGTTATAAATATTTTAACAATGGCAAAAGTAATCCAAACAGCCGTTGCGCCGGTTTTTTTAATTACTGGTATTGCTGCTACGCTGGGCGTTTTATCTAATCGCTTAGCTCGAATTACCGACCGTGCTCGTCAACTTGAACGAAAATTAAAGGTAAGTACCGATGAAGAGTTTAATTCATCGCTAACAACCGAGCTACGAGCACTGCTGAAACGCTCTCGCTGTATCCATATTGCCTTTAGTTTAAGTGTATTAAGTGCGGTACTTGTTTGCGCCGTGGTCATGCTGTTATTTTTGTCTCATATCCAATCAGTTAATTTAGGTGTTTCCATCGGCAGTTGTTTTGTTGGCGCAATGGCACTACTTATTTGTGCATTTATGTCATTACTGGGTGAAGTATTTTTAGCAACCCGTAGTATGCGCAGAGGAATGATCTTTGCTGACATTGATATAAATAATTAAGGCATGATCTTAGTTTTATAATTCAATAACAGTTCAGTTTAACCGCAATACACTTGAATAATCTGACTTGCTGATATACAACAGCTGCTATACAAGCAATGAATTACATATAAGGGGCAAAAGGAATGAAGTTAAAGCAATTATTTTTAGGTGCAACACTTTGTGCACTAACATTTGGTGCAACAGCAAACTCTGTATTTGAAGAGCCTAGTGACGCCATTGAGTACCGCCAAGCGGCGTTTTCAATGATCCGTGTCCAAATTGGTGATATGGGTGACATGCTAAAGGGCAAAGTACCTTTTGATGCTGAGCGTTTTAAGCACCGTGCAAATAATGCCGCTGCATTATCAAAAATGCCATGGGAAGCATTCGTTGCAGGCAGTGATAAAGGCGAAACATCTGCATTACCTGCTATTTGGAGCGATAACGAAACCTTTATGAAAAAAGCGGTAGCATTCCAACAATATGCTGATGAACTAGCCGTTGCCGCGCAAACAGGTGATAAAAAAGTAATTGCTAAAGCATTTGGCCCATGGGCTAAAGGCTGTAAAGATTGCCACACATCATTTAAAGACTAATCTTTAATGCGATCATCTTAAAACTAAAACGGCGCTTAATTAGCGCCGTTTTTGATCTGTTGAACCGTTTAACTAAACAAGTAAGCCACAGGTTCTGCGCCCCATGTCATCAGTAATGCCGCAAATACAACGACAAAAATAATTATCGCAGTCCACGGTGATTTTGTTAGCTCTTCATTACTATCATTATTTTTTTCAGCGGCATAGCCCGTAACCATTGCTTTGACTAAATTTTTGCCTTTAATGCGATAAATTACAATTGCCACAATATGGAGAATAATCGCGTACAACAATAAATCAAAGTTTTTATGATGCACCCAGCCGGCCCATTCAACTACATTACTTGATACATACTGCACTAATGGGCCATCTGTCAAAATGTCATCAGTGGTCATTAAGCCGCTTACTAACTGCGCCAGTAATAAAATAAAAAATGCCAACACCATGTAGCTGCCCGCTGCGCCATGGCCAGGTTTATTATCTGTTTGTTTAAATGATTTTAGTGCTGCGCTAGGTAAATGAAACAATGCACTTAACTTAGCTGTTTTGCTACCAATCAAGCCCCAAATAAGGCGTGTTACTAGTAGCGCTAAGGTGAAAAAGCCAGCCACAAAGTGTAATTCCATCATGCCTTCTTCAGCACTAAAATACAGCGCCGCAATTGCAATAACTAACAACCAATGGAAACTGCGAATAAACCCATCCCATACTTTAATTTTATGCATGCTTAACCTCTTTTGCGTAAAAGCTTATTATTTCAAACTTTTGTTAATTTAGCATCTTTGCTGTTCAGGGTTAATTGATCTATGGCAGACTAAGGGCATTAATTACCGTAATGAATAATATTAATGACACTTAGCACCAAACGCGCACTCCTAAAAGGCTTTTTAGATATGCTACCACTGTGTTTAGCAGTGATCCCCTGGGGGATTTTATGTGGTTCACTGGCAATACAAAATGGCTTTAGCGCATTTGAAACCCAAGCTATGTCATTATTAGTGTTTGCCGGTTCCGCCCAACTAGTCGCTATAGAGCTAATGGCTGGCAATACGCCTTTATTAACTATTTTATTCACCACCTTCATAATTAGCTCACGGCACTTTTTATACGGCTTAGCGGTGCGTCATAAAGTGATTGATCAGCCGCTGCGTTGGCGCTTACCGGTAAGCTTTGTACTCACTGATGAGCTGTTTGCGTTTTCCCATCATCGCAAAGCTTATCGAACTAAAACTCGCTTGATCTACGCGCTCAGTGCCGGCTTTAGCTTTTATATTACTTGGAACTTGTGGACATTAATTGGCATCGTAGCGGGCAGTCTGCTACCTGATCTCACTAATTTAGGCTTAGACTTTGCTATTGCTGCAACTTTTATTGCATTAGTAATTCCTGGTATTAAAAATCTCGCTACATTGGCAACGGTTGTAAGCGCTGGTGTTGTCGCTACCGTTTTAAAAAGCCAGGGGTTTGAACTATGGTTAGTAGCCGCGGCACTATCGGCGATGACTATCGGTTACCTTATTAGCCGTATCCAAGATAAATTGGAGCATAACTGATGATGAGCACTATTTTACTTATGGCGTGTATTACCTTTTTTACCCGTTACTTATTTTTACATCGTGACCTACCATTTAAAGTTGGCCCGAAAATGCAGCAGTTTCTAAGTTTTAGCGCACCGGCGGTACTTACCGCGATTTGGGTACCTATAGTGTTTGTAACAGATGAGGGAATAAATTTAGATTGGCAAAACCCATACCTCAGTGCGGCAATAGCAGCCATTATTGTCGCGTATAAAACGCACAACATTTACTACACAACACTGGTTGGTATGGGTTTATTTTTGATCTTAAATTAGCACATTAGTAATGCGCTAAAAGTAGCTTTAAACGCTGGCTAATAAAATAGCACGGCTTTTATCTAGAGTGACCTGACCACGTTCGCCAATAGCCGTCATACCGTGGCGTTCAAGTTGCTCAACAATTTTATCAGCGACTTCTTCGCCTAAGTTATAATCACTTAAACGCGTTGGCATATTCACACTGTGAAAAAACGCTTCAGTTGCATTAATTGCTTGTTCAATTGCTGCATCTTCATCACTGATATCTAATCCTAAAACGCGTTCTGCGTACTGTAAGATTTTACCGCGCTTAGTTTCTGTTTGCTCAGCCATCATACGAGGTAATACAATCGCAAGCGTTTGCGCGTGGTCAAGGCCATACATCGCAGTCATTTCATGGCCCAACATATGAGTGGACCAATCTTGTGGTACACCCGCTCCAATTAAGCCGTTTAATGCCATCGTTGCTGACCACATAATATTTGCACGTACTTGATAGTTATCAGGCTCACTGAACGCTTTAGGGCCCTCTTCGATTAAGGTCATTAAAATACCTTCAGCGAAACGGTCTTGCAGCTTAGCACCTACATCGTAGGTTAAATACTGCTCCATAGTATGCACAAATGCATCAACAATACCGTTCGCCACTTGGCGCTCAGGCAATGAAAAAGTCACTGCAGGGTCGAGTACTGCAAATTTTGGCAATACAAATGGACTAGCAAATGCAAGTTTTTCGTGAGTGTCAAGATTTGAAACAACACTATTGCCGTTTGACTCAGAGCCCGTTGCAGGTAACGTTAATACCACACCAAGAGCAATAGCAGATTTAATCTCGCCACCTTTTGATAAAATATCCCATGGCTCGCCGTCATAATTAGCTGCTGCGGCAATAAATTTACTACCATCAGCGACTGAACCACCACCAACTGCAAGAATGTAATCAACTTGCTTTTCTTTAACCAAAGCAACGGCTTTCATACATGTTTGATAACTTGGGTTAGGCTCAATACCGGCAAACTCAAACCACGTATGTTCACTTAACGCATCGACGACTTGATCATAGACGCCATTACTTTTAATACTGCCGCCACCATAAGTAACTAATACTTTTGCGTCTGCAGGGATCTCATTTTTAATTAAAGCGATTTGTTGTTCGCCGAAATGAATTTTGGTTGGGTTTGCAAAACTGAAATTTAACATGCTTGCTCCATTGCTTAGAGATGCTCATTATTTAGTGTGAGCTAAAATTTGGTGACCATCTAATTGTAGGGATTTAAGCATTAATTTAAAGACTAAGCTCAGAGAATCACTTTTGCACAGCTGCAACAATAGATGGTATAAACTATAATTACTTAATATTTGAGAACTAAATTATGTGGCATGGCCTTGATGAATTTTTACATGTGGTTGAACATGGCAGCTTTACCAAAGCAGCCAAAGTCATGGAAGTATCAACTTCACATATTAGCCGCCAAGTACAGCAACTTGAAAACCGCTTAGGCTCATTGCTATTTCAACGTACTACCCGAAAAATAAGCCTCACCGATGCCGGCCGCGAATATGCCGTAAAGCTCAAAGCAATTAAACAAGAGCTAATTGATGCTAATAATCAACTGCAAGGTGAGCAACGTAAACCCAAAGGGATCATTAGAATTTCTGGTGCTGGTGAATTTGTTGCATGTCATGTAGCACCTAAAATTGTTGAGTTTGTAAAACGCTACCCTGAGGTTGAAGTAGATATGGACTTCAACAATCGTAATGTCGACTTAGTTGAAGAAGGTTTTGATTTAGCGATCCGTTTTGGCCGCATGCAAGACTCTAACTTAATTGCACGACCACTTAGCCCGCGAATCATGACTCTCGTTGCCAGTCCAGAATATTTAGCACATCACCCAACCCCAACTACGCCTCAACAATTAACCGCTCATAATTGCTTAATTGCCATGGGGAAACGTTGGCGATTTAATTTTGCCGGCGATATTAAAGAGGTAAAAGTTGCCGGCAACTGGCGCAGTAACCATCCGCGCGCACTATTATCTGCGACATTAGCAGGCTTAGGCATTGCCCATTTAGCCACTGATATTGTTGATAAGTATATTGAAAACGGGCAACTAATTACCTTACTTGATGAGTTTCAGGTAACAGACAATGCCTCTTGGTTAGTGTATCCACGTAAAGATTTAATGCCGTACAGAGTGCGATTATTGATTGAACATTTACTCACAAGCTTTAATCATGCAAGTTAAAATAAAATGGTCTATGCAATATGATGATAATTTAAGCTGTATGTCTGTCACAACTCAGGATAGAATTTAACAAACAACAATAACAAGAGAGCAACATGAACGACTTCTATCAACTTTCAGCCAGCAATCTGCAAGGCCAAAGCATTGATTTTTCAGATTTCGCAGGCAAAGTTGTGTTAATTGTCAACACTGCTAGTAAATGTGGCTTCACTCCACAGTACGAAGGTTTACAACAATTACATGCAAAATACGCTGATCAAGGGTTAGTAATTATTGGTTTTCCGTGCAATCAATTCGGCAAACAAGAGCCTGGCGGCGCAAAAGAAATAGCGCAAGGTTGTTTAATTAACTACGGTGTTGATTTTGTGATGATGAGCAAAATTGATGTTAATGGCGAAAACGCCCACCCCGTATTCAGGCATTTAAAATCAGCCTTACCTGGATTTTTAACCCGCAAAATAAAATGGAATTTCACTAAGTTTTTAGTTGGCCGCGACGGCGAGGCAATTAAACGCTTTGCACCATTTACCAAACCGCAACAAATCGAAGGTGCTATTATCAAAGCCCTTAAAAGCAGTAATATCTAAACTCTAAAAGCAATAAAGAGGCAAATTGCCTCTTTATTTAAATTATCTCTTAGTCGTTTAAATACTCATCTAAGTCATCATCGCCCAAGTTTTTACGCAAGCGTTTTTGCTCAAGGTAGTCTTCCAACTTTTTCTTAACCTTTTGCTTATTCTTGTCGTGTTGATTACGCCCGACCATTTCGTACTCGTCTTCAACAAAATCGTCATCTAGCGCATCGTAACTAAATGTCTTACCCACAACCCACTCCATAAAGTGTTTGAGACCAATTAAGGATTTTTTATCACTATCATTGGTAAATTAAAAATGTTCAGCACTATTTCACCGTATGAAAAAGCACCAAAATAAAGCCATAACGCAATTCTAAAATAGTGTTATGTCGATATTGTGAATAAATAGCGCTAAATTTGAGTTCTGGAAAGTGAGAGTTTTTTATCGAAACGATAAGTATCTTTTATGTATTAATGTAAATTAGTCAAAATGACTAAAAAATGGCTTTTTTATAACATTTAAATGTAATTAAAAAAGGGAAAAAAACAATTAACTCATTGTTTTTAAATGCCAATAATTATTGGCATTAAACTTGATAAGTATTAAATACGTTAAATGCGTACTGGTCATAATCAACAAATTAGCAGGAAATAAAAATGAAAAAATTACTATTAATAAGTTCTTTATTCATTGCCACAGGGGCAATGGCACACAATGATAATGAGACGAATATTTCTTTTAGCGGCGACACATGTGACGTTGAATTTAAAAATGATGTGCGTATTAAGCCAAATGAATTAGAAATTTTTACAGCTGATAACCACACTATGACTTTTATAAATAGTGGCGAGTTAATGATTGATGGCCAAACTTTGGCACTCAACAGTCAACAACACCAAGCGATCAGTAATTATTCAGACAGTCTGCGTAGCCAATTACCAGAAGTCGCGAACATTGCTCTTGAAGGCGTTAAAATTGCCGGGGTCGCCATTGAAGAAGTCGCCAATGCATTTAATATCGATGGCCTAGATAGCATTAATGAATTAATGGCTGATATTCAGGTAGAAGTACAAAACACCTTTTACCAACAAGGCGCTTTTGTAATGGGCCAACAAAGCTTTAGCCAATTTGGCGAAAACTTTGAAAGCCAATTTGATGAGCAAATAGAAAGCGCTGTACAAGCTGCGATGATGCAATCGATGGGTAGTATTTTAATGGCTGTAGGTTCAGAACTAATGGGCTCTGGTGGCGATATGCAAGCCTTTGAACAACGCATGGAAAATATGGGAGCTGAAATTGAAGCCAAAGTTGAGCAACAAGCTAACCAACTTGAAAAACGCGCTGATGCACTGTGCGGTAATTTTTCAACCATTGCTGATCAAGAGCAACAATTAGTTAAACTAGTTCCAGAATTGAAAGACTACCAATTATTTAGTTATAAACAAAATAACTAACTTGAACTCAGGTTCTAAACGCTAAAAGTTTGATATCCCTTTAGCAGCACTCTTTTTTAAAGGTGCTGCTTTTTTATGCCATGCTATTTCTTCGCTAAATGCACTAACTCACCTAGCTTTATAATAGCTTGTTCAATTTTTTCACCCCATGGCAAACCATAACTTAATCGAATACAACTGCGATATTTATTAGTGGCTGAAAAAATATAGCCCGGAGTAATGCTAATGCCACTTTCTAATGCCAGTTGAAATAGTTTTACACTATCGTAAGCCGCACCTAAATCAATCCAGACCACACATCCGCCTTGCGGATCGCTGATCCTAGCGGTACTCGGAAAGGCCTGATGTAAACACCAGATCATTCGTTCTTTATTAGAACGTAGACGCTGTCGCAGTAGTTTTATATTACGATCATAATCACCACTGACTATAAATTCATATAACGTCCATTGATTGATCAGTGAAGTAGAACAACTCAATGCACGCTTATAGCGACGCGCTTTGGCAGCAAACTTTCCGGCAATCAACCAGCCAACACGATAACTCGGCGCCGCAGTTTTAGAAAACGATGCACAGGTTAATACCAACCCTTTTGTTGAGTAAGCCTGAGCGGGTGTACCACGCTGCGGGGTAAAATGTAAATCACCATACACATCATCTTCAATTAGCACCACATCTTGAGATTCCAATAACTCTACTAATTGTTTACGCTTATGATCAGGCATAAAACTACCCACAGGATTATTGATCGAAGTAGAGAACACACAGGCTTTAATATCGTGATCATGTAAAGCCTGGCTCAGATCATCAAGCCAGATCCCATCATCAGGACACAGCGGGATCTCGAGCGCCTTGAGGCCCAGGCTTTCGATCAATTCAATGATACCAAAATAACAAGGTGACTCGATCGCCACCACATCACCTACTTTAGTGACACATTTTAGCGCGATCGCCAGTGCTTCTTGAGCACCGTTGGTGATCACAAGTTCTTGCGAGTCAACACCAATGCCAAAATCTAAATAACGATGGATTAACTGCTTTTTCAATGGTGCAAAACCATCCATCGCACCATAATTTATGGCGCGACTGCCGGCAATCGACATAACCCGGCGCATCGTACGACTTAGCATTTTATCAGTTGGAGCGGCAGCAACAGGATTAGCAATGCCAAACGGTACGACATCGGCTTGATGAATTGCATCATACACTTGCTCAATTAATACCTGCATGTTGACCGAAACTGGCTCACGATTGAGTTTAACCCGCTTTGGCCGCGCTAACTGGGTATGTGCCGTTTTTAAAAAATAGCCTGACTTTTCTCGTGCTTCAACCAAACCTTGTGCCTCAAGTGATTGGTAAGCCAATTTCACCGTCGGAATACTGACATTCAGCTTAGTGGCCATTTTACGTAATGAGGGGAGTTTTTCGCCTGGTAATAGTGTCCCCTGCTCACTCA
Organism: Pseudoalteromonas sp. SG43-7; assembly: GCF_014164295.1. NCBI lineage: Bacteria > Pseudomonadati > Pseudomonadota > Gammaproteobacteria > Alteromonadales > Pseudoalteromonadaceae > Pseudoalteromonas > Pseudoalteromonas sp. SG43-7. The sequence continues at coordinate 74,959 of NZ_JACJEY010000005.1, read as the reverse complement.
GCTCACGCACCAGCTGCATTACTTGCTGATATAAAAAGTCATGGTTGGTTTTGCTGATCACCAGCGACATAGTAGACACCTTAAAGCCGTACAATCTGTATAGGTTGCATTTATAGTTTTCTGTGTATGTTAAGTATACAGAAGTATCTTAAAATAAACACTTAATCGACATAATGGACCAAGGCCATGAAAAGTATCGTGCTTTATGCACTAACCGTTTTAATTTGGGGCTCTACCTGGCTCGCAATCGAATTTCAACTTGGCGATATCGCCGTTGAAGTTTCACTATTTTATCGCTTTAGTTTGGCTGCAATTCTAATGTGGGTATGGGTGAATATTAAAAAATTACCGATGAATTATAGTCGTCGCGATCATGGCTTTTTCGTATTACTAGCACTGTGTAACTTTGGCCTTAATTACTTAGTACTTTACTGGGCACAACATTATTTAACGTCAGCCATGGCATCAATCGCCTTTTCAATGTTGTTATTAATGAACATTGTAAATACCCGATTATTTTTTGGTAAACCCATCGCTAAACGTATTTATACGGGTGCATTGATAGGGGTATTAGGCATCATCAGTCTGTTTTGGCCACAATTACAGCAGTTCGACTTGAGTAATGGGGCGTTGGTCGGTTTGCTACTTGCCTTAGCTGGCACCTTTGTGGCTTCATTAGGGAATATGATCAGCGTGCGTAACTCTCAACAACGTATTGGCGTCATGCAGGGCAATGCATGGGGCATGTTATACAGCGCTATTGGTTTATTTGTATATGTAATCATCAGCGGTGCCGATTTTAGCCTGTCGGCCCCAGCAAGCTACTGGTATTCATTAGTTTATTTATCGGTGTTTGGGACGGTTATTGCATTTGCATGTTACTTTGCACTACTAAAAAATATCGGCCCAGAACGTGCCAGCTATGTGATTGTGTTATTTCCATTAGTTGCAGTGACTTTAAGTACATTATTTGAAGGTTTTAGTTGGCAAGCCAATACGTTTATCGGCTTTAGTTTAGTACTGCTTGGTAATGCTATTGTACTGACTCCAACAAAAAGAATTAAAGCGTTTATTGAGTCTAATAAAGCATCATTTGCTAATAAACGCTCCATCCCCAGTTAGAATGCGTATATACGCAACTAACGCCAAAAGCGCCTACTTGTTAGGCGCTTTTTTATTACTAACATATTACTCGTCATTTAGCATTGGGCATACAAAAACGCAACGCGAGCGGATGAATAGTCACCACCGCTGGGGTAACGCCTACCAGCTCACCATCTGCTTCGATTGGTAAATCAGGCGTATTTATATAAGCAATTTCTAAGCGCTGGTAGTTGAGCTCTTTCATACCGTGGTGCTTACGTAGCAATAAGCGCACAAAACTGTAGAGGTTACCTAACAAACCACGCGTAGGCACGCGATAGCACTCTAAATAGCCACTATTCAATTGTGCTTTTGGCGCTATCATCAACCCCCCACCAAAATAATGATGATTTGCAAATACAGTAATCAAATTACCATATTCGCATTGCTGCCCTGCAAAACTCCCAGCCAAGCGAGAAGGCTGATAAACGAATAAACACTTAAAGCCAGCTAAACTATAACTTAAAGCGGATAATGCAGGCTTGGTTTGCAATGCCTGTACTACATGCGCATCAAAGCCAACCCCCGCAATATTAATAAAGTAACGGCTATTTATTTGGCCAATATCGATTTTTACTTGATGCTCACTAAAAATAGCATTACGCCAAGCTGAGTTTGAACAGCCAAAGCCGCGTGCAAAATCATTACCCGTCCCCTGAGGCAATAACGCCAACGAGCAACTCAATCCCATCAATGCATTTACAGCCAAATGCAGGCTGCCATCACCACCGAGCACAACAACGCGCTTTTGTGACTGAGCCAAAACCGTTATTTTTTGGCAATCATTGGTAAAATGTCCTGTGGTGTAAAAAATAGTGTAACTAATTTGACGTTTTTGACACTGCTCTAATAACCAAGTGCAATTTTTTTTATGTTTTTTTTGCGTACTTGGTTTAATAATTATTAGCATCTGGATACCAGCCTATTCAAAAGTAGGGAAATAGACATTTTCAAAAAATAAATTAATCTGAATAATTAGTCACTTTATTTATTATCTAATGCATTAAAATATCAGTGGTAGTGTAATATTGCTTTTAAACAAGTGATTTAGGCGACTTTAAATTTCATAACCATGCATAATACTCAGTACGTACTATCTGAATCATACCTTAATAAAAACAATTCGGATTAGTTATTTCTATCCGACCACCCTAATTTTTATCGTTTTATTTTTGTGCAAAAAAAGCTCAGAATAGCCGTATTGTCAAAACAGACATAACCCGGAGCAAAGTAATGAACCCAGTAAATACATTAAACGAAAATGCAGCTACTCATGTTGCAGTAAAACCGACCAACCGCAAAGCAAAAATGCTTGCCAGACTTAACCGTTTCGGCAAAAAGCTAGCTCTTGGCGGCGCAGTTCAATACAAGTAATCACCCAACCATGATTACTTTAGCGGTGCAGCAAACACCCAACCACTAAATGAAACTACTTATTTAGCTCCCTCGTTTGCTGCAACCCCTTCTTTAAACTCCCTAAAAACTACTTTTTTATAAAAAAACCTCTTTTTTAGAACAAAAAAACAGCAAACGATCTTTTTCCTATTTACACACCCCAATCACCTGCGTATTATTCTTTCCCAACGGAGAGATGGCAGAGTGGTCGAATGCACCGGTCTTGAAAACCGGCAGGGGTTTATAGCCCCTCTAGGGTTCAAATCCCTATCTCTCCACCATTATTACATTTTGGTGGTTCACTCGATTATCAAAATGACAATTTATGCGCCGGAGAGGTGGCCGAGTGGCCGAAGGCGCTCCCCTGCTAAGGGAGTATAGGGTTTGTAGCTCTATCGAGGGTTCGAATCCCTCCTTCTCCGCCATTTAATAACGAAAAAAGCCCCGCAATTTATTGTGGGGCTTTTTTTGTTGTTAAAAATGGCAGAAGGCGGGTGAGAACCCTCGACCAGGGTTCGATAAAATTTCAGGAACATTTTAGGCCGCTGCAAGCGTCGCGAAGCGATTGGTTACATGGACGTAAGCAAGCCCATCCCCACGTTTGACACAAATTTCAGAATGAAAAGCCTATTGTTTTATGTCCGTAACCTTTACACCAATGAAGGCGGGTGAGAACCCTCGACTAGGGTTCGACCAAACTTTGTCTGGAACAAAGTTAAACGCACGCAGTGCGGCCAGAAAACTAAACTCTAGATCCCTTCCGCTAAGTTGTGTAATGTAATATCAAATAGAACACATAAGTCAGCTCTTAAACCAAATTCAAAAATCGTTCTGACTTTTCTTTTTAAAAACACCAAAATATTTTCTAAGGCTACAAGTTGAATAACAGTGAGGACAAAGAAAGTGGTATTTTATATGCAGTTTTTACAACTGTATTATTGTACTTCCTTTTCAAAATCACTTTAATTTACACAATAGTTTCAGACCGATATGCTTCTTGTCTAAGCTCTCGCTGGGACAACATTGAAGTAGTTATTACTCCTTTTTCAGCATTCTTAATTTTAGCAATATTGAGTTGTATTTGGTTGTTCCTTAGTTGTTTAAAATATAAAAAGAAAGTAGGTAAAGCAGCCTATCTAGTATTTTTTTTCGCAGCGATATTCTATTATTTTTGGTTTAAAGGTTTTTACGGCTTTTGGTTACTAATGGAGTATGAGCAGGACAAAATAACCCTATCTCAATTTTTTAACAAAACTGGGGGCGATGAGTTATTTAAATTATATGATGGGCATCACGAAATTCAGATATTGTGCCAACCATATAATCACAATGCAGATAAAAAACCGGATAACTAACTGATACATCATAGTAATGCAATAGGTTGCTACCTATTAAATCAATACTTTAACCTAGCCTAGGTATTCTCTCGTAACGATTGGGTGAGCAGGTAAAAATTCATCGCAGATAAACGGCCTTGTATTGATACAAGCCTGTAGATTATTTTTTTTTGTATGTTGTCGGGTTTCGCTGCGATCAAACTCACCTACAGTGCTTCTGTGTAAAACGGGTAAAGAGGCTAAACAGTCTCTTTATCTTAATAACCCAAACTAAACCCATCGGCATCTAAATGCGCCGGGAAACTTTGCTTAAAGAGCTCAAGCGGCTGTTTGCCCAAAGTGATAATAACAACATCAGCTTTGTTATCAGTAGCGGCTGCTAACGTATCACCTTTAAAGTCATATACAGCTGTGCCACCATTGTGTGCGACGCCATTAGCATCATCACCTATACGGTTAACCCCAATCACATAACACTGGTTTTCCATCGCCCGCGCCATCAATAGGGTATCCCATACTTTGCGTCGTGCCGCTGGCCAGTTGGCGACATTCACCATCACATCGTAGTCGTTGCGGTTACGCTGAAATACCGGAAAGCGTAAGTCGTAACAAACTTGCGGTAGAATTCTAAAGTCATTAAGGGTGAACACTTCACGTTGCAGCCCTGCGGTTACAAAATCGCCCTCTTTGCCCAAGCAAAATAAATGCCGTTTGTCGTAATATTTCACTTCGCCACTGGGCCATACCCAATAAAAGCGATTCGCTTTTTTATCGCCTTGCGTTACCAATACCGAGCCTGCAATTACCGCATTGCTTGATTTTGCCGACGCGATCATCCAATCAAGCACTTTGCCTTGCTTTAACTGATGATCCGGCTCTGCGCAATCAAGGTTAATAGCAAAGCCGGTGGCAAAGGTTTCTGGCAATAAAATAAGCTCTACTGATTTATCTACATCAGCTATTTTATTGCCAAAGTGTGCCAAGTTGCCGTCTTTATCTAACCAATTAAGCGATGTTTGTATCAGTGCTATAGTTAAAGTTGACATAAAATCTCCGCGGCTTGTAATAGCGTGGCGTCATTTTTGGCAAAGCATAAGCGAATAACTTTATCGTTGCTTGGTTGCTGATAAAACACGCTTAGTGGAATGGCTGCAACGCCTGCTTGTTCTACTAACCACTGGCAAAATTCTACGTCATTTAAATCTGATACATCGCTGTAATCAAGCAGTAAAAAGTAGGTGCCTTCACTTGGTAAAATGGTAAAGCGGCTATCTTTTAGTGCATTACTAAGTACATCACGCTTTTGTTGATAAAACTCACTGAGCTCATCCACATGCTCACCTTGCTGTTCTAACATATCAGCTAATGCATGTTGTGCCGGCGTAAAGCTTGAAAAAGTCACATATTGGTGAATTTTACGAAACTCGACCGCAAGTGCAGCGGGTGCGATGCAGTAACCCATTTTCCAGCCTGTGCTATGAAAAGTCTTGCCAAAGCTTGAGATCACAAAGCTGCGAGCAAACAATTCGTTATCACGCAGCACACTTAAATGTGGTTGCTGATCAAAAGTAATATGCTCGTATACTTCATCACTTATCAGGTATAAGTCATGCTTAATTACTAAGGCTTTTAGAGCATTAATATCGTGCTGTTTTAACGTTTTACCACTTGGGTTATGTGGGGTGTTGATTATAATAGCCCGCGTTTTGCTATTGATAGCCGCAGCCACCGTTTGCCAGTCAATTGCATAACTCGGAGCATGCAGAGCAATATTGACTGACTTACCACCGGCCAATTCAATCGCTGGCTGGTATGAATCATAAGCGGGGTCAAACACAATGACTTCATCACCTTCGCGCACCAGCGCCTGAATGGCAACAAACAAGGCCTCGGTCGCGCCAGAGGTTACCGTTACTTGCTGCGCGGCATCTATTTCAGCCGCATATTTTCGTTTTGCTAACTGGGCAATTTGTTGCTGCAGGCGCGGTACACCAGATGAAGGTGAATATTGATTCACTCCTTCAAGCACATAATGATTAAGCTGTTTTTTAAGTAGCTCAGGCGCATCAAACTCAGGAAACCCCTGCGATAAATTAATCGCTTCGAATTGATTTGCTAAAGCAGTCATTTGACTAAAAATACTGGTGCCTAAATTTGGCAATTTACTTTCAAACACTGGTTACCCTTAATGATGGTTTTGCGCCCAAAGCGATGCTATCATTGCTGTTAACAGATGTATAGCCGTCTAAAAAAGTATGAGGAATGTATGCATAACAATACCGCTATTTCAGAACTTATAGAAGCAGGAAAGTGGATCAGTCAACGTGGTTGGGTGCCAGCTACGGGTGGTAATTTTTCAGCGCGAACTAACACCGGTTTTGTGGTTACTGCCAGCGGTTTTGACAAAGGTCAATTAGGGTCGCATACCTTTATTGAACTGGATCATGTCGGTAATCGTAGCGCTAGCGCCGCCAAACCCTCAGCTGAAACCGAATTGCATTTGTGCATGTATAAACTTATTCCTGCTGCTAATTATGTATTGCACACTCATTCGGTTGCTGCGACGGTATTATCTCGGGTTATTAAAGGTCACAGCCTAGACTTACACGGCTACGAAATGCAAAAGTCACTAACCGGCATTACTTCACATTTAGACACCTTGAGTATTCCAATCTTTGATAACGACCAAGATATTGATCGCTTGAGTTTATTAGTGAGCGATCACCACTTACACACGCCTATTGAGCACGGCGTGCTTATTCGCGGCCACGGTTTGTATGTAGTGGGTCGCACTATTGGTGAAGTACGCCGTCAATTAGAAGGCCTTGAGTTTTTATTTGCATGTGAGATAGAACGCTTAAAATTAGTAGGATTAGAATCATGATCAAAGCACTGCTGACCGATATTGAAGGCACTATTACCCGTATTTCGTTTGTTAAAGACGTACTATTTCCATATGCCGCAAAGCAACTCCCCGAATTTGTAAAAACTCATCAAGAGCAAAGCGCTGTAGCTGAACAAATTTATGCCGTAAAAGCGGTTATTGAACAGCCAGATGCCAGTATTGATGTCGTAATTAACACTTTACTTGAATGGATCCGTGACGATAAAAAAATCACTCCATTAAAACAGTTACAAGGTTTGATTTGGCAAACTGGCTATGAAAATGGCGATTTTACCGGCCATTTATACCCAGATGCCTACCACTTTTTAGTTGCACAGCAACAAGCCGGCCAGCAGTTGTATGTGTATTCATCAGGGTCAGTAAAAGCACAGCATTTAATTTTCAACTACTCTGACTTTGGTGATATTCGCTCCTTGTTTACTGATTATTTTGATACTCAAGTCGGCGCTAAACAAGAGCAACGTTCATATCACAATATTATTGAGCAACTACCTTTTGCCGCTAATGAAGTGTTATTTTTAAGTGATGTGGCAGCCGAGCTTGATGCCGCCAAAGCCGCAGGTTTAAAAACCTTGCACCTGATCCGTGATGGTCAAGCAAGCTCGCCTGCGCATAACTATATTAACGATTTTAGCCAATTCACCGTGGAGCATTTAGCATGAGCCAACTGACTATTTTTGCTGATTGTAACGGCAATAATGCTTTATTAAACACTCAAGATACAGCACAAATTGCCACCGAGCTTAATAAAGTAAATGTACGATTTGAGCAGTGGCAAGCAACAAAAACGATTACTGCTGATACTAGTCATGAAGCTATTATTTCCGCCTATAACGCTGATATTGAACGCTTAAAGCAACAAGGTGGTTATCAAACTGTAGATGTTATTTCGCTGGCAAAAGGCAACCCGAACGCTGCAGAATTACGTGCTAAGTTTTTATTTGAGCACACCCATAGTGAAGACGAAGTACGCTTTTTTATAAAAGGCCAAGGATTATTTTGCCTGCATATTAACGACAAGGTTTACCAAGTACTTTGCAAGCAGGGTGATTTAATTTCAGTACCAGAGCTTACTCCCCATTGGTTTGATATGGGCAGCGATCCTGAATTTACTGCGATCCGTTTGTTCAATAATATCGAAGGCTGGGTGGCACAAAGCACCGAATCTGAGATTGCTAAGCAGTTTCCTTTATTGGACTAAATATCTGTTAATAATGGAGTTTAAATGGAAAAGTTGTTTTCATACGGCACACTGCAATTAGAGCAAGTACAGCTTGATACCTTTGGCCGCTTGCTCGAAGGCCAAGCCGATACACTACAAGGTTACGTAGTAGGCGAAGTTGAGATCACCGACGCCGCCGTGCACAAAAGCAGCGGCCAGCGTTTTCATCCAGCATTAATTAAAACAGGCCTGCCAACAGATACAGTAACTGGCACTATTTTTACTATCACCTTAGAGGAACTTGCTAACGCGGATAGCTACGAAGTTAATGACTACATCCGTATTGAAGAGTCATTTAGCAGCGGCATTAATGCATGGGTGTATGTGGCTAAGAGCTAACGTCATATCAAAGATGACTTAAACAACTTAACTCTGTAGTATATTTTCAGTATTAGTTTTACTCAATTAAGTGAACGTGGAATGGTCAACGAACAATATCAAAAGTCCAAACAACAACTTGCGTATTCTCGTAAGCAAGTTGAAAAAGCTGGCCGTATTTTTCGTAAACAAGAAGGCGATTTTGAATTTGCTACCGAAGTCATTCAGAACTATCGCGCGGCTCATTTATACCCGCTGACCATCATCAAAAACTTAATATGGAAACACGTAAAAAAACTCAACCTGCTTGATTCTGCTACTATTGTACGTCGCTTAAAACGCTTGCCGACAATTATTGATAAACTGCAACGTGAGTCATTAGACGGCAAAAGTGAAAATGCAATCAACCTTAAACGCATGCACGACATAGGTGGTTGCAGAGTTATTTTAGACAATTTAGACAGCCTGTATAAGCTCAATACGAGTTTAGATTCAAGTCGAACAGTCCATAGCGTAAAGTCATATGATTATATTGAACATCCTAAAGCCACTGGCTATAGGGGCATTCATCGTGTCTATAAAAGCTATAACAATTTAGAGTCTCACGATTACAGAGGCTTTCAAATAGAAGTTCAATTACGTACTCGACTCCAGCATTTATGGGCAACTACAGTCGAAATCGTCGATATTATTGAAAAAGAAACACTGAAAACCAACCCACAAGCCGCCGATACAGATTGGCAGCGATTATTTTTTATCATGGGTGAATTTCTTGCCGTTAAAGATGGCTCAAATCAATTAAGTCCTGAACAATCACAAGGCTTTATTGATGAATTAGCTGCTTTAAATAAAAAGCTCGCAGCATTTCATAAACTCGATGCGTTTAACCGTGCGTTTCAAGTTGACGAGATTAAAAATAAATCAAAAGATACAGGTTTTGCTTTACTTGTTCACAATACCGAAACTCAAATGGGTCGGGTCTTTTTGTACGCAGCCAGTAAGAAACAAGAAGCATTAACGCACTATGCAGAGCAAGAGCGACAAACTCACAACAACGTATTATTAGTCGCGGGAAATGACTTAAAATCTATCGAAAAAGCCTATCCCAACTACCTTAATGACACTTCTGAGTTTCTTTCAGAATTTAGCCGTATATTACTGGGTTAACTGTTAATTTAAGTCTTTCAGTTCACCAACTAACACTTGTTGTTGGTCATACACGCCAGTATCGAGTACCCAGCCGGTAATAAGCTTAGCGGGGGTTACATCAAATGCGGGATTATATACGTTAGCATTTGTAGGTGCCCATAGCGCTTCACCAAAGCTTCCGCTTACACCGCGCACTTCTGCGCTGTTACGTTGTTCTATTTCAATGTCTGCACCGCATGCTGTGTTTACATCGAGGGTTGTTAGCGGCGCTACTACATAAAATGGGATGTCATGAAAATGCGCCAGTACTGCTAAGTTATAAGTGCCTACTTTATTAGCAAAGTCACCATTTGCAGCAATACGATCTGCACCGACAAAAATTTTATCAACCTTGCCAGCAGCCATTAAACTCGCTGCCATATTATCGCAAATTAAGGTGTAAGGTACTTGCCAGCGCTCAAGTTCAAATGCGGTTAAACGCCCGCCTTGCAATAATGGCCGCGTTTCATCCACCCATACATGAATATCGCCATGACGTTGCTGCGCTTTATAAATAACACCAAGAGCAGTACCAATACCTGCGGTTGCTAAGGCGCCTGTATTACAATGTGTGAGAATATTATCGCCGCTGCTAACCAATGCAGCACCATGATTTGCCATGCTTTCACACAAGGCGATATCTTCATTAAACAGGGTAACAGCTGCGCTTACAATTGCCGTTAAATAATCATCTTGTTGTAACGCAATACGTAACTTTGCCATACAATGCATTAAATTAACCGCGGTTGGCCGAGTGGCTTCTAAATCATCAATCGCCTGCGCTAATGCTACTTTATCTGTGCCTTGCTCTGCCAAATGGGCAACTAGCAAACTTGCTCCTAAACCAATCAGCGGTGCGCCGCGTATTTTTAAGCTTAGAATTAAATCCCTCATACTGGCTACATCATCACATTCGTGCCATACCTGCTGATGCGGCAGTAGGTATTGGTCTAACACGCTTAGTGTATTGTTTTGATATTTTAAACTGCTCGCTATGAGGTCTTGCATGATTGATCCTGAATAATCGTTAGGCTGAGGTTATTTTACAGTAGTTTTTAAAACGCACAACCCAGAAGTGTAGACATCTAAACGGTTGAAGGTATAGAATGCTATCGTTTATCATTTTCTGAGAGTACGCCGATGGCCGAATACGTTGCCTTTAATGCACAGCATGCGATTGATTATATTAAAAATCTTGTAACTAAAGATGGATATGATTTGTTTGATCCTGACCAAACGTTATCGGCGTATGAGTTTGGAGATGGCAATTTAAATCTCGTTTTTAGAATAAGCGACGAGCAAAGTAATAGCGTTATTTTAAAGCAAGCCTTGCCTTATGCGCGCTGTGTGGGTGAGTCATGGCCATTAACGCTTGACCGAGCACGCATTGAAGCTGAGGTTTTACTCAATCACGGCGCATTAAGCCCTGACTACACAGCAAAAGTATTGCATCATAATCCAGCGCAAGCACTGACCATTTTAGAAGATCTTGGTCACTTACAAATTTTGCGTAGCGCACAAATAAACGCAGAGCAATTTCCGCTATTAGGTCAACATGTAGCTCACTACTTAAGCCATACCGGTTTTTATAACTCAGACTTTTACCTAACCGCGCAAGATAAAAAAGCCAAAATCAGTCAGTTTACCAATCCAGAATTGTGCCAAATTACTGAAGATTTGTTTTTCAACGATATCTTGCGTGAACATGAACGTAATAACTATCCAAGCGAGTTGCAAAGTACAGTCAATAAACTACAAAATAACACCGCATTACATTTAGCGATCGCAAAACTAAAAGCTAAGTTTTTATCATGCCCGCAGACGCTATTACATGGTGATATGCATAGCGGCAGTATTTTTGTCGATCAAAACACCACTAAGATGATCGACCCTGAATTTGGCTTTTTTGGCCCAGTTGGCTTTGATATCGGCTCATTTATCGGCAATTTATTATTAAACTACTGCGCGCAAAATGCTCGTATTAGTGAATTTGTTACACGCCGTAACTATCACACCCATTTACTGACTTGCCTGCAAGAGAGTTATTCTTTGTTTGAACAACAGTGGCTGACATTTATTGCAGAGCAAACCACAGATAACAATTTAAAAGCCGCTGGTTATGGCGAGTATTTTATGCAACAAGTATTACAAGACGCGATTGGTTACTGTGGGACAGAACTAATACGCCGCACTATCGGCTTAGCACACGTTGCTGACATTGATGGCATTGAAGATGCGCAGGCGCGTTTAGACGTACAACGCCACACTTTAGCGCTGGGTGAGCAGTTAGTACTCAACGCCCACACTTGCAATAACAAAGAAGAGTTTTTCTCTTTATTGATAAGCCAACTAAATTAAATTTATAAAAATAGCAAAAGGCACTTTATTTAGTGCCTTTTATCAACCTATTTGGGCGGGACCTAGCTTCTATTACCTAATCTTTTAAATTACTGGTAATTTTCATACATTTTATCAAGCGGCTCTGATAAACCATTTTCTTGCACAACGCGCACATGCTGGCGGCCAAGTTCACGGGCACTAAATACCCCGCATGAGTGAGCAATTAAACCCGCACCATAATGAATGTACTTATTGTAGTTTGCTACGCGCTGCGCTTTATCGGCGACATCTAAGCCACGTTGCAACCGCTCGTTGTGTGTGGTTATCCCTGTTGGGCAAGTGTCTTTATTACATTGCAGCGCTTGAATACAACCCAAAGCAAACATATGACCACGTGCCGATACAACAAAGTCTGCGCCCAGCGCGAGCGCCCATGCAACCTTAGACGGCACAATCAGTTTGCCTGACGCAATAACTTTAATTCGCTCTCGCAGGCCATGCTTTTCGAGCATATTAACAACCAAAGGTAAACTTTCTTTCAGTGGTAAACCCACCGAATCCATCAGCGGTTGTGGTGCAGCACCGGTACCGCCATCAGCACTATCGATAGTAATAAAGTCGGGCGCAGATTCAATACCACGATGATTGATCTCAGCAAACAAGGTTTCCAGCCATGCATAAGCGCCAATAACCGCTTTAAAGCCGGTTGGCTTGCCAGTCGTTTCGCGCACCGAGGCAATCATATCAAGTAAATCTGCAGGGTTTTTAACTTCAGGATGACCATTTGGGCTAATTGAATCGTGACCTTCTGGGATACCACGAATAGCCGCAATTTCAGCAGTCACTTTTTTGCCTGGCAACATACCGCCTTTACCAGGCTTCGCACCTTGGCTCATTTTAATTTCAAACATTTTTACTTGTTCATGCGCAGCTATTTGCTTGAGCTTCTCATGACTTAATTTACCTTGTTCATCGCGCACACCATATTTAGCTGTGCCAATTTGAAACACAATGTCGGCACCTCCTTCTAAGTGATAAGGGCTTAAACCACCTTCACCAGTGTTCATCCAACAACCAGCGAGTTTGGCACCTTGCGATAACGCACGTACAGCAGGTTTTGATAACGCACCAAAACTCATACCTGAAATATTGAATAGCGATTTAGTAATATAAGGATTTGGACAATGCGGCCCTAAGGTAACTGCACTAGGTTCAAGCGCTTCTTCGTCCAAGGTAGGAAACGCGCAGTTCATAAACATCACGGTCCCGGTAACTTCTAGGCTCTGAGTTGAGCCAAAGGCGGTGGTACGATCAACATTTTTAGCCGCTTTATAAACCCAACTACGATCGGCGCGATTAAATGGCATTTCTTCGCGATCCATAGCGAAAAAGTATTGACGAAAAAACTCACCTTGGCGCTCAAAAAAGTATCTAAACCGACCTATTACCGGATAATTACGTCTAATCGCTTGTTTAGATTGAGTGACATCACTGATATAAAAATAAATAACAACTAAAACTAAACACCCAAATACCACTATAAATAAGCTGGCAAACACATCAATGCTAAAAACTATTAAATTACTCATGCAGCGCCCCTTGCTGGTTGTTTTCTCATTTCACTAATACTTATACTAAAAACTTAAGCTAAGTAGCGAATATATTAGTAAAAATCTTATTACAGTAGAGAGCATATAAGCAGATTAAATTTCAAGCAAAGGATTTTAATGGATCACTGCACTGAATGCAGCGATCCATGTCGATAGAAGCTAGCTTTTTTGTTTAGTTAACTCAGTTTCAATGTATCGATGGATTTGATCTTCTAATACTGACATTGGCACAGAGCCATGACGAAGTATTTGATGATGGAACTCGCGTACATCAAAGTCTTGCCCTAATGCTTGCTCTGTTTCTTTGCGTAAGCGTTTAATAGTCAGCTCACCAATTTTGTATGATAGTGCTTGTGCTGGCCATGAAATATAACGATCAGTTTCGGTTTTCACATTGTGTAAAGACAACGCCGTATTTTCGCTCATAAATTTCATCGCACGATCGCGACTCCAGCCGTACATGTGCATGCCAGTATCAACCACTAAACGGGCTGCACGCCACATTTCATAAGTTAAACGACCAAAGTTACTATATGGATCTTGATAAAAGCCCGCTTCAATACCTAAGTATTCAGAATATAATCCCCATCCTTCGCCAAATGCTGATAAATAAGCATCTTGACGATAACTTGGTAGGTTTTCTAATTCAGCATTAAGGGAAATCTGTAAATGATGCCCAGGTACAGCTTCATGAAAAGTAAGTGCCTCTAAAACATATAAAGGGCGCTTATCAAGTGCATAAGTGTTTACCCAGTAATAACCCGCTTGATCATCACGACTCGAACCAGAGTAACGACCAGTCGTGTACTTAGGCGCTATGCTTGCTGGCACAGGTGCAACACCATAAGGCATGCGTGGTAAGGTGTGAAATAGCTTAGGTAATTGTGCATCCATTTTTTTAGCTATGTACGATGCTTCTTTTAATAACTCTTCCGGTGTTTTAGCGTAAAATTGCGGATCAGTACGTAAAAAGTGCACAAATTCAGCAAATGTGCCTTTAAAACCAACTTGCTCAATAATCTTATCCATTTCAGCACGAATACGTGCCACTTCTTTTAACCCCAGTTCATGGATTTCTTTTGGTGTCATATCTGTGGTGGTGTAATACTTGGCACGATTAGCATAAAACGCAGCACCATTTGGTGTAGCAGAGATACCAATTTCAGTACGCGCACCTGGCTGATACTCTTCATTAAAAAACGTTAAATAATTTTTATAAGCAGTAATTACCTGTTCTTTAATGATTTTTTTAGCTTGTTGCTGTAAAGCAAAAAACTCACTATCACTCAAACCAGCGGTATTATTTAAAAATGGTTTATAAAATTCAGACTCAGTAACGTCATCAACAATATATGCACTGATAGAATCTTGATAACCAATTAATACAGCCTTAGGTTGAGTTAAGCCAACTTCCAGCCCTTTACGCATCCAACCGATATTTTGCGCAAAAAACCGAGGAACTTGCTGCAAACGCTGTAGATAAAGCTGGTAATCAGCTAGTTTTTTATAATCTGAACTCGACACCATAAAAGATAAACTCGAGTGAAAGCCATATTCAGAAGTAAGCGGCATGTAGTGGCTGTTAAATACATATTCATCGATACTATTTTGTACTTGGCCACGAATTATAGTGAGATTAATACGGTTTTCATCACTGAGTTTATCTTTATCTATTGCATCTAACTGCGCTAATAATTCAGTGTTATGTTGGTATTTCTTTTCAAGAAACTCCGCAGATAAATTAGTTAACAAATAGCCATCAACCCCCTCGGGGTTGCTATACGTGCTAATACTTTTACGGTAATCAACAATTGATTGCGCCACTTGCGTAAATTGTTGGTCACTATCTATCGTGGTCATTTGGCACGCACTTAATGTACATACCAAGGCGATACTTAACAGGGAATGACGCATAACCGATGAAGGTGATTTTTTCATAATAATAGGGATCTGCTACTTAAAACGTGATGTTTAACCTAACCTAGGCAGATCAAATAACCAAAAAAATGCGACCAAGGGCGATAAATATAAGGTTAAATTAACCGCGACTATTGGCTAGTAGTTAATCAGCATTTTTATTGCCTAATAAGATTGTCGAGAAAACCAGCTAATGAACGAGAAAAATGGAGATTTCGCTGCCAAATTACATATTTTTGCTTTTAAATATCCCCGATACAGATTAATGTAAGGCAATCTCATACGCTAGGATCGCGTCAAGACCTCATGGAGAAGGTTATTTAATTTCGCTGTTACGTGTATTTAATTGGTGTATACAATGATGTTCCATGATTCCATGGCTATTGCTCAAGAAAAAATGACCAAGGTATGTATCTTTTTAGAACACCATATATTACCACCGACCCCTCTCAATTATCACGTTGTCTATACCTATATCAGCCAAGTTAATTCTGATTTAAATACCACTATCGATCGTGCAATTGCCCAAGGCCAAGAAATTGACTGTGTTTATATAGAGCAACTGTATTTCGATTATATGGATCAAGCTCATCAAGCTGAAACCAAAATGGTACGCAATGTTGATGATGTTATTAATTCATTATCACGTAGCGCGCACTCAACCGAAAAAGATATCATTCGCTTTGCAAGTCAGGTCAGCGAATGCGTGCATTTATTAGATGAAAATAATGTTAGCCAAAGCAAACTCGCACTTGAGACATTAAATAAGCAAACTGCCCACCTGCTCACTCAACATAAACAATTTAAAATAGAGCTAATCAAAGCAAAGCGATTGCAAGAGAAAACCCAACAACAGCTCGTACAATTACGTAAACAACACATCACCGACCAGCAAACAGGCCTTTTTAAACGTCATTATTTAAACCAGCAAACACAATTATGGTTAAACCAAAAAAAATCTGTGTGTGCAATTGCCATCCAAATCGATAACTTAGATCACTTTATTGATAACTACGGCGATATCATTGGTGAAGTAATTTTAAGTAAAGTAGCTAAACAAATTCAAAAGTATGTATTTGAAAGTGGCCTGCCAGGGCGTACTGGTAAAGATGCTTTTACTGTATTACTGGCTGATATCGACCCTGAAACTGCGAATGTAATTGCTGAAAAAGTCCGTAACGGAGTCGAGAAACTGCGTTTCGTCAGTTCTAAAAATGGCATTAAGCTGCCAGCAATCAACCTGTCATTAGGGATTGCCAAACACCAAGATGAAAAAGATTTTAATAATCTTGCCCGTAAAGCCTCCAATGCAGCACATAAAGCAAGATCGCTTGGCCAAAGCAGCTTTATTGCCGGACAGTGAGCCACAACGAATAAATAATAAAGCTTGATCCACAAGCAATTTTCCCCATATTCAAATTGCACCATGGCGTAACAATCAAGTACACTAGTCTTTATTACTACGATAGAGATTAATCATGAACGAGAATCCTGAAAAGACCACGCATTTTGGTTATAAGACCGTTGCCGAAACCGAAAAAGCTTCTATGGTTGCCGATGTATTTCATTCAGTTGCTACTAAATATGACGTAATGAATGATCTCATGTCGTTTGGTATTCATCGTTTATGGAAACGTCAAACCATTGCCAGCTCAGGTGTGCGTAAAGGCCATCATGTGCTGGATTTAGCCGGTGGCACTGGCGACTTAACGGCAAAGTTTAGTCAACTAGTTGGTGATACTGGGCAAGTAGTATTAGGTGATATTAACTCATCAATGCTTAAAGTGGGGCGCGAAAAGCTACATAACCTAGGTCTTGTCGGTAATATTGACTACGTACAAATGAATGCTGAAGCACTGCCTTTCCCTGATAATAGTTTTGATTTAATTACCATTGCCTTTGGTTTACGTAATGTTACAGATCAAAATAAAGCACTTCGCTCGATGTACCGAATCTTAAAGCCTGGGGGTCGTCTGCTGGTATTGGAGTTCTCCAAACCAGAGCATCAAGTGTTAAGTAAAGCCTATGATTTTTACTCATTTAACTTACTACCTAAAATGGGTGAGTTAGTTGCTAACGACGGTGAATCATACAAATATTTAGCTGAATCAATTCGTATGCACCCAGATCAAGAAACACTAAAAGCAATGATGAACGAGGCTGGATTTGAGCAAACCACCTATCAAAACCTCACCGGTGGTATTGTAGCATTACATCGTGGCTTCAAATATTAAGCGTCACACCAGCTAGTAACGTTTATTGCTAAGGTATTGTATGTTAAATAATTTCATAGTCGCACTAGTCGAAGGTATTTTAAATACGGCACTTAAGCTCGACCCCACTCTTGGCGATAGGCTGTCATCAATTGCCCAACAACGCTTATTAATTGATATACGCGATTGGCAACAGCAGTTTTTAGTGGTGTTTACTGGCCAGCAACTGCATTTATACAACACTACCGAAACGCAATATGACTGCATGATAAGCGCCGATATTAATACGTTAATGGCACTTAAAAACCCTGCGATGCTGACTCAGTTAATCCGCCAAGATAAACTCGATTTGCAAGGTGATCTAAATATTGCACAAGGGTTTAGTAATGCTTTCGCTGCGCTTAATATCGATTGGCCTGAACACTTATCTGATTATCTTGGTGACGCAGCGGCACAGCAACTATGGCAGTTAGTTAAACAAACTCAACAGCAAGGTCAAAAAGCCAACAAGAAACTCTCTACAACGCTCACTACTTTATGCCAAGACGAGCTCAAAGTGACTATTCATCCTTTAGAGCTTGAGCAATTTAAGCAACACACGCGTCAACTCAAAGCACATGTTGCGCAACTTGAGTTACGTATCAACCAACTACTTCAAGCAAAATGAATCAGTAAGGATTATCTGTGTCAGCTGCTCGGCTTTATAACATCACAAAAACCCTCCTTAGCTATGGTTTGGATGAACTGATCCCATCACAAAAAATACCTTGGTATGGCAAAGTTGGCCGTGCATGTCTATTTTGGCTAACCAATAAACACCCAGAAAAACCAGCAGGGTTAAGACTGCGTTTAGCATTACAACAATTGGGGCCAGTGTGGATCAAGTTTGGCCAGATGTTATCTACTCGGCGCGATTTATTACCACTAGACATCGCTTTAGAGCTGGCCTTACTGCAAGATCAAGTACAGCCATTTGATGGTGTGTTAGCACAACAACTAATTGAAAATGCACTTGAAATCGATGATATCAGTGAATACTTTAGCGATTTTGAGCAAACCCCTTTAGCTTCAGCATCCATTGCCCAAGTACATACTGCTACTTTAGTGGATGAACATAATCAACCACAAAAGGTGGTTATTAAAGTTATTCGCCCTGATATCAGAGAACAAATTGACGCTGATTTAGCATTAATGGAACAATTTTCCAAAGTAGTGGCCAAGTTAATCAATGAAGCGAAAAGGTTACGCCCAGTTGAAGTAGTCAAAGAGTATAAAAAAACCTTACTTGATGAACTTGATCTGATGCGTGAAGGCGCAAACGCCATTCAATTAAAGCGTAATTTTGAGGGTTCTGATTCGCTTTATATTCCCTATGTTTACAGTGACTATAGTCGCGTAAATGTACTAGTCATGGAGCGAATCTACGGTATTCCAGTGTCTGATACTGAGGCATTAGTTGCGCAAAACACCAATATGAAACTACTGGCCGAACGCGGTGTGGAGGTGTTTTTCACCCAAGTGTTCCGTGATAGTTTTTTTCATGCTGATATGCACCCTGGTAACGTATTTGTATCCTATGAGAGCCCTGAAAACCCTAAATTTATCGGTATTGATTGTGGCATCGTGGGCACGCTAAACAAAGAAGACAAACGTTACTTAGCCGAAAACTTTATTGCCTTTTTTAATCGCGATTATCGTCAAGTCGCACAATTACATGTCGATTCTGGCTGGGTACCTAAAGACACCAGCGTGGAAGAATTTGAGTTTGCCATTCGCACTGTCTGCGAGCCGATTTTTAATAAGCCATTAGCAGAGATTTCATTTGGCCACGTCTTAGTTAATCTATTTAATACCGCTCGTCGCTTTAATATGCAAGTTCAACCCCAATTAGTTCTACTACAAAAAACCTTGTTGTATGTTGAAGGCCTTGGGCGTCAGCTATATCCACAATTAGATTTATGGAAAACAGCTAAACCCTTTTTAGAAGACTGGGTAAAGCAACAGGTTGGTCCTTGGTCGGTATTGAAACAGGTATACGCAAACTTGCCATTTTGGGCAGAAAAAATGCCTGAGTTACCTGATTTGATTTATCACAACCTAAAACAACAGCGCAACAGCCCTGCACCACTGCCACAGCCATCATACAAGCCATTATTACTTGGTCTTTTTGCTGCTTCAGCAATGATAGTCTCTGGGTTATGTTATTTGCAGCATGACCTTGTCGCTGCAGGTATTGCTGGGATATGCTCTTTAAGCGGCTTTATACTTGCTTGGCGCAGTGCAACATAAACTAAGTGCTATTTAGTGCTCGGTGAGTATAATCAGTACAATAATTTTAATTCACAGTATTTAAATAAGTGGAGAACATCATGGGTTTTGGCGGCATTAGTATTTGGCAATTGTTAATTGTTTTAGCAATCATAGTGTTACTTTTTGGCACAAAAAAATTGCGTGGCATTGGCGGTGATTTAGGTAACGCTGTAAAAGGGTTTAAAAAAGCAGTCTCTGAAGATGAGCAAAATAAACCAGCAGAACCAATTGAACAAGCAAATAACCCAATACAAAACAAAGAGTCTGTTGATAAAAGTAAAGAAGACCATAAGGCTTAATTAGCATGGGTATGTGGGAACTTGTTGTGGTGTTAATCGTCGGCTTAGTGGTACTTGGCCCTGAGCGGTTGCCAGTTGCTATTCGTACTGTTAGCCGTTGGATAAAAACTATAAAATCGCTGGCTAATTCGGTTAAGGCTGAAGTTAATGAAGAATTAAGAGTGCATGAGTTACACCAAAATTTAAAAAAAGCCGAACAACAAGGCATGCAGGACTTAAGTCCTGCAATAAAAGATTCAGTCAGCGAATTGCAAAAGGCTGCGGACTCGGTCACCCATAGTTATAAAAGAAATCCTCCTGAGCAAGCAGATAAAGTGAATGTTGATGAACAAAAATGAAATTATTTTTGTTAGCTATGGTCTATATATCGGTAACGAGTTAAATTATGACTGAACAAGTTAAATCAGGCTTTGTAAGTCATTTAATTGAATTGCGAAATAGGCTTATGAAAGCCTTATTAGCTATATTGGTATTTTTTATTGCGCTGGTTTACTTTGCGAACGATATTTACGGTTTTGTAGCGGCCCCATTAGTTGCGCACTTACCAAGTACAGCAACCATGATCGCTACTGATGTAACAGCACCATTTTTTGCGCCGTTTAAGTTAACCTTATTTGTCGCTTTATTTGCAGCGTTTCCATTAATATTACACCAAATATGGGGCTTTATTGCGCCAGGGTTATACCAACATGAAAAACGCATGCTAATGCCTGTTTTAGCATCTAGCATTATACTTTTTTATAGCGGTATCGCATTTTGTTACTTTGTAGTACTACCCATAATTCTTGGCTTTTTTACTAGCGTTGGCCCAGAAATGATGACGTTGGCACCAGATATTAGTAGCTACTTAAGTTTTGCGTTGAAGCTATTTTTTGCTTTTGGGGTCGCTTTTGAGATTCCAGTAGCGATAATGCTGCTGTGTTTTAGTGGCGCTACCACAACACAAAGTTTAAAAGAAAAACGTCCTTATATTGTGGTCGGTGTTTTTGTTGTAGCTATGTTTTTAACGCCACCGGATGTACTATCACAAACATTATTAGCATTTCCCATGCTACTGTTATTTGAATTGGGTTTAATCTTAGCATCCTTTTATAGCGCTAAACCCCAGCAAAATGAGTCTGAGGAATAAATGAAAAAACAACTACTACCAATACTTGCCTTATTAAGCATTCCTACTGTTCATGCCAATGAAGTTAACTTACAAGCTTTACAAGCATGTACATTTGTAGAAAATGACTTCAATCGTCTGCTTTGTTATGACAACACTATGGCGGGTAAATCATTAAGTAAGCCAGCAACAACAAAAACCTTAACCCCACCTACCAACTCAGCAGCCCCTAACGTTGGCGCACCAACAGCTGCAGCAGTAGCCAATGAGCAAATAGCTAAGACTAAAAATGACGATTTTGGTTTAGAACACAAAGAAGTAGCAAGAGATAATGACAATGAAATATCAGCCGTCGTTAGCAACGTCAAAGAAGCGCCATACGGTGAATTAATTATTAGTTTAGACAACGGTCAACAATGGCGTCAAATTGGCTCAGATAGCTTGCGTATCGACCAAAATGATACCGTGATTATTGAACGTGGTATGTTCAACTCCTTTTTATTAAAAAAAGCAGGCCAGAATCGTTCGATCCGCGTTAAGCGCACTAATTAATGACCACATCACTCATTGATGCAGGCGTAAATCTTACCAATCATCAATTTGATGCTCAACATTCGGCTATCATTGCTCGCGCAAAAGCGCAAAATGTTAGCCAAATGCTGTTAATTGGCTGCGATATAAACTCCAGTCAGCAAGCGATTAACTTAGCACAACAGTACAAGCTACTTGCTACCGCCGGTGTTCACCCCCATGACGCAAAATCAGCCGATGGAAAACTAGAAACACAACTGCGCACTCTCGCTGCACACCCTGAGGTTGTTGCGATTGGCGAATGTGGATTAGATTACAATCGCGACTTTTCTCCCCGCGAGACTCAACGTTCCGTGTTGCACCGACAACTCACTTTGGCAGTAGAGTTAAACCTTCCGGTATATTTACATGAGCGCGATGCGAGCGAAGATATGCTGGCAATATTGCAACAATATTCGGTGCGTGGAGTATTACATTGTTTTACTGGTGATCAGCACGCCTTAGAACAGTATTTATCGCTCGGTTTATACATTGGTATTACCGGTTGGGTCTGTGACGAACGTCGCGGTAAATCACTGCAACAACTGATGCCTATGCTGCCATTAGAGCGCCTATTAATAGAAACGGATGCACCGTTTTTGATCCCTCGCTCGTTAACACCAAAACCTAAATCGCATCGCAATGAGCCAAGCTATTTACCACATATATGCCAAACTATCGCGTCCTTAAAAGGCCTAGAGTTTGCAACTGTTGCAAAGCAAACTACACTTAACTTCCAACAGTTATTCAACCACAAGGGCTGATAATGAAGCGTGTTTGGTTGCTGCTTTATAGCTTTGTATTTATTTCATTTACGGCCAACGCAACGCAGATCACCTTAGATAAGCACTTCAAACACCTTGTGAATATACCTTTCGAATATTCCCTGCAGCCTTTCACAGCAGAGCAAGCCAAGCTCACTTCAAATCAGCAATGGCAACAGCTTTCAGAGCAATCGCTCAATTTAGGACTCACTAATCAAGCCGTATGGCTACGCCTGCAACTGGTTAACGCTGAGAATTCAGAGCTACCAATTTTATTGTCCATTGATAATCCGTTATTAGATAAAGTTGCTGTATACCATTACTTTAAGCAAAACAGATTATTGTTTAAAGAAATTGGTGATGTATTACCACTCAATAACCGACAAATTAATACAGAATCATTATTAGTAAAGCTAACACTGCCACCGGCAAGTCAGTCAACATTACTGCTTCGAGTTGAAAGTCTAGATGGTGTTAGAGTGCCGTTAAGTCTTTGGCAGCATGACGAATATTTAAAAGATAAAAGTAAGTTTAATTTAATGTACGGCCTGCTCGTCGGATTTATTTTATCGTTGGCAGTCACTTGCTTGGTCATGTTTGGCTTTTCACGAAAACGTTACTTTGCACTCAGTGGCAGTATTTTAATCACGTTATGGTTATTACTGATTTACTTATATGGCTTTGGTTATCGCTATTTCCACCCGTCTTTGCCTAGTTTGCAGCAGCTAGCCGTGCCTAGCATGCTGATATTAACCACTTGCTTATTCAAGCTATTATTTGAACAATTGCGCCTGCCCACAAAAACAGCGCTGCAACCCTTACACAAATGGAGTAACTGGTTACTTTTTATCAGCTTATTTTTTATCTGGTTGCTCCCTACAAATATCATGCTTTATTACAGCCTAATTGCACCGGTGCTGATTATGTTGTTACACATAACTGCGTTAGGGATCGATATTAAGCAACAGCGAACGCAGCCTCTGAGTGCGCTTTTATGTAGTATGTTAATGTTCTTAACTGCGCAGATCTATCTAATAATTGTCGTATTTGACATCTATGATTTTAATACCCGTGGTTTACCGTTTGTATTTTTTAGCTTTTTAATCTGCTCACTCAGTTTAAGCTTTGCTACCATCAAACACTTTTTAATCGAACGCGATGCTCAAGTTACTGCACAGCAGAGTAAAATAGCCCAAAGTGAAGCACAAGATGCTTTATTGCAAGAGCGTTTAGCACTACAAGAACAAGCTAGGTTAGATTTAGAAGCAAATATAGAAGAGCGAACGTTTGAACTTCAGGTCACCCTGCGAGAGCTTGAAGAAAAGAATCGCGCACTTGAACAAATCAATATGGAAGATCCATTAACACAAATAAAAAATCGCCGCTATTTCGATAAAAAGCTAGTAATGGACTTGCGTCGCTCTCGTCGAGAGCAAACGCCTTTAAGTGTGGTCATGCTCGATATTGATCACTTTAAGAGCATTAACGACACCTACGGGCACTTAATTGGCGACCAAACTATCCGTGCTGTGGCTGACATTATAAAAAGCCATTTAAAACGCCCACTTGACGAAGTAGCCCGTTATGGTGGCGAAGAGTTTGTGATCTTACTACCTAACACCATCCTCGGCGGTGCAGTAGAAATAGCAGAGCAAATCCGCCAAGCAATCATGGATGCCACAATTACAGTGGCAAACACCCAGATAAAGTTTACCATTAGTGCTGGTGTATATAGCGCCATTGCAGAAGACATTCATAATCCGGGATTATTCACCGACTGCGCCGACAAAGCACTTTATCATGCCAAGCAAAGTGGGCGTAATCGTGTAGTTAGTTTTCCAATTTTAGACTAGGAGCAAATAATGGCCCAATCAGGTCTCGACCTTTTCCCTTATACTCGCATGCGCAGAATGCGCCGCAATGATTTTTCGCGCCGCTTGATGGCCGAAAATCAACTCAGTGTAAATGACTTAATTTATCCAGTATTTGTACTTGAAGGTAACAATCGCCGTGAAGCCATTGCATCGATGCCAGGCATAGATCGCTTATCGATTGACTTACTGCTGATTGAAGCAAAAGAGTTGGTTGAATTAGGTATTCCTGCAATCGCTATTTTTCCGGTCACCCCTGCGGACAAAAAATCATTGCTTGCTGAAGAAGCTTACAATGATGATGCACTGGCACAACGCACTGTACGCGCACTCAAAGAAGCCTATCCAGAATTAGGGGTAATCACCGATGTGGCGCTTGATCCATTTACTGTGCATGGACAAGACGGCATTATCGACGATAATGGCTATGTAATTAACGACATCACGACTGAAATATTAGTTAAACAAGCGATATCTCATGCACAAGCGGGTGCAGATATTGTTGCCCCTTCAGATATGATGGATGGCCGCATTGGCGCGATCCGCGAAGCGCTCGAGGCCGAAGGTCACATTCATACACGCATTATGGCTTATTCAGCTAAATATGCCTCAAGTTACTATGGACCATTTCGTGATGCCGTCGGCTCTGCTGGTAACTTAAAAGGTGCGGACAAAAAAACCTACCAAATGGACCCTGCTAATTCTGATGAAGCCATTCGTGAAGTAGCGCTGGATTTACAAGAAGGTGCTGACATGGTGATGGTCAAACCTGGTATGCCTTATTTAGATATTGTACGCCGGGTTAAAGATGAGTTTGGTGTACCTACTTTTGCTTACCAAGTGAGTGGCGAATACGCTATGCATAAAGCGGCGATAGATAATGGCTGGCTTGCTGAAGAAGCCACGATTATGGAGTCATTGCTTGCTTTCAAGCGTGCTGGCGCTGACGGTATTCTTACCTATTTTGCAAAACAAGCTGCACAACTGCTTAAAAGATAAGCCTCATAGATATTTAATTTAGAAAAGGGCGATTCACCGCCCTTTTTATTTTCATATTATTAACATTTTGTATTTTCTTTGTCATAAATTTTCCTTAAACTGTTTGTCCCATTCGGGACACAATACACGGGAAAAAATAATAATGTTCAAAACAAAAATAACGCCATTGGCGCTTGTTATTGCAAGCCTCAGTGCACCAGCCTCAGCTAATCTAATTATTTCAGAATATGTTGAAGGTGGCGGTTACAATAAAGCAATTGAAATCTACAACACCTCATCAACAGCTATATCTCTCGACGGCTATACCCTTAATTTATATTCAAATGGCAGTGATACAGTTTCAACAAGTGAAGAATTGTCAGGCTCTCTTGCTGCTGATAGTACTTTTGTTATTGTAACAACGGACACCCGTGCTTTAGATGACTTAACAACTAAAGCAGATTTACGTAGCGGTGCTGTTAACTTTAATGGTGATGACGCTTTCACACTTACGCTCGGTGATACTGTTATTGATAGTTTTGGACAGGTAGGTGTGCAAGAAGTTTGGACAGCGGGAGGGGTAACTACTAAAGATAAGACTCTACGTCGTAAGGCAGATGTCACCTCTGGTCGCACTGATGCAACTAGCGCGTTTGATCCTAGTGAACAATGGCTACAATTTGATAAAAATGACTTTTCTGGCCTAGGCTTCCACGGTGAAAACAACCAACCAGATCCCGAGCCAGAACCGGAGCCGTTAGTACCATTAGAATGCGGCGCAGCTAAAACCTTGATCAGCGCTGTACAAGGTGAAGGCGGTGATAGCCCTCTATTAAACACAGAAATTGAGCTGGAAGGCGTGGTAACTGCTGATTTTCAAGGTAGTGAGCAATTAAGTGGCTTCTTTATTACATCACTTGATGCAGATATTGATACAAACCCACTTACTTCTGAAGGTGTCTTTGTTTATTTTGCTGATACCGATGTCAATGTTGGTGACCATGTGCGCGTCAAAGGCAGTGTTGCTGAATACTTTAATGCCACCCAAATTGGTGATGTTAGTCAAGTGGAAGTATGTGCTACAGGCTTAACGCCAACAGCAACAAGCATCACTCTCCCTGTTAATAATGTAGCCGATTTAGAAGCTTATGAAGGCATGCTGGTTTCACTAGAACAACCGCTGGTCGTTAGCAACAACTATGGTTTAGGCCGTTATGGTGAAGTAGGTCTTGCCACAGAACGTTTATATCAAGGTACACAAATAGCCCTTCCCGGTGATGCTGCTAACGCTGTTGAAGCCGAAAACATCAAGAAACAAATCTTACTTGATGATGGTTCAACGAAACAAAATCTTGACCCAGTTTCTTACCCAGGTACTGGCTTAGACGCTTATAACACATTACGTTTAGGTGATTCTGTGAACGCAATCACTGGTGTAATGGGTTACAGCTTTGATCGCTATCGCATTCACCCAACAGTACAACCAACTTTTGTTGCAACTAATCCACGTACAGATGCACCAGAACTGCACGCTGATGCAGATCTTCGGATTGCAAGCTTTAATGTGCTTAACTACTTCAATGGTGATGGCCAAGGTGCTGGTTTCCCAACCAGTCGTGGGGCTGATAGTGAAGCTGAATTTATTCGCCAACAAGCGAAAATTGTCAGTGCACTTGTTGCTATAGAAGCTGATGTTATCGGTTTAATGGAAATCGAAAACGATGGTTTCAGTGCAAATAGCGCTATTGCTAGTCTAGTTAATGCGTTAAACGATGAAGATAGCAATAATGAATACGCCTTTGTTAATTTTAACGTAGATAAAATTGGTACTGATGAAATTACCACCGCACTGATCTACCGTGCAAATAAAGTCGCACAAGTTGGCACCGCAGCTATCACAACCCAATATCCATTTGACTACAGTAACCGCCCACCTATTGCACAAAGCTTCAAATCACTTGAATCAGAAGAAGTATTTACTGTTGCTGTAGCGCATTTAAAATCCAAAGGTAGCTGTGGCAGTGCTGATGGCAACAATGCTGATTTAGGTGATGGCCAAGCATGTTGGAATGAGATCCGTGTAGCGGGTGCCAATGCTTATGCTGACTGGCTTGATAGCAAGCCAACCGGTGTAGACGATGAAGATATCATTTTAGTCGGCGATATGAATGCCTATGCGATGGAAGATCCAATACGTGCATTTGCAGATAAAGGATTTAAAAATGTCGTCGCAGAATTAGATGGTAACACTCTTGGTTATTCGTATAGCTTTTCTGGCCGCATGGGTAGCTTAGATC
This sequence comes from Pseudoalteromonas sp. SG43-7, assembly GCF_014164295.1. Lineage (NCBI taxonomy): Bacteria > Pseudomonadati > Pseudomonadota > Gammaproteobacteria > Alteromonadales > Pseudoalteromonadaceae > Pseudoalteromonas > Pseudoalteromonas sp. SG43-7. The sequence continues at coordinate 47,174 of NZ_JACJEY010000005.1, read as the reverse complement.
ATGCTGTTGCTAGTCCAAGTTTACTTGCTAAAGTTGTCGCAGCGACAGACTGGCATATCAATGCTGATGAGCCGATTAGTCTGGATTATAACGTAGAGTTCAAATCTGATTCTCAAGTTGCTAGCTTGTATTCAGAGAGTGCTTATCGTGCCTCTGATCATGACCCTGTAATTATTGATATTCAATCTACCCCTGCTGTAGAGCCAACGCCTGAGCCACAAGCTCCAGTGCTAGAGCCTGAGCAGAGCTTTAACATCAGTGAAAATAGCCATATTGGCACTGTCATTGGTCAATTGAGCTTTAGTGATGCCGATGCACAGTACACACCCGTTATTGGCTTCATTGTATCTGGCCACGATGCAGTAACTATAAATGAGCAAGGACAACTAATCGTTGCTGGTGATTTAGACTATGAGTTTGAAAGAAAAATCACATTAATGGTACAAGCAAAAGACAGTGCTGGTAATTTATCAAATGCGCAGCTTGTGTACATTAATATCGCTAATGATGAAACTGATGACGAAGACGAAGACGATGACTCAGGTTCATTATTTTGGTTAACGTTACTGGCGTTACCACTAACACTCCTGCGCCGTAAAAAAGCGTAGTATAAACTAAACTCTGCTTGAATAGCTTTATTCAGCAGAGTTCAGATTAGTAAAAAGGCCGCTAAACTGCGGCCTTTTCTATGCATTACATTCAGTATGCTGTGAATTATTACAGCGATTCTTCTTTTTGCTATACCAACACCTAATTGACTGCTGAGCTTGCTCGTCAAACTGCCAGTTATAAAAGTGGATTACTTTGTTATTTTCTAAAGAAACCGATAATACAGTCAGTAATTTTAATGAGTTAAATTGAATATCAACAATTTCATCTGCATTAATATATTTTTTACTTAACCCTTGAGAGTAGTAAATACCCGCTTTATAACAATGCATAAAACGCAAGTTGGCGATACTTAAAATTGAGATAATAAAAATAACAGGAACAATAATTAGGGCTAAAAAAGTCTGATTAACAGCAAACATGATTGTTAGCAAAAAAGCAACTGCACAAAGGGTTAGTATCATAACTAACTGCAACAGCCAGTTTGGGCTCAATTTAATTGCATTCATATAAACGTCCTAAAAAAGTACACATATATGTCTCTTTATTCGAGAGACTTCCATTTCTCTAATATGCGTATATGGGTGGCATAAGCGGGTATTCTACCTGTATTAGTAACTAAGATTCAAGTAATTGCACTACTTTTTACCTAGTTATAAATAACTAGTTTAATTAGTAAAACAGCCAGCTTTTAAACTACAACTTATGAGTGGAATAACGTTTAAGCTGCAGTAATAAATAGTTGATTCTTTTTCTATTATTTAACTCTTTGCTTCAATAGCGACTAAGAGTGCTAACGACTCATTGCTAGCATAACAACAAAAAAGTATTCGATTGTTGGAGGGATAATATTTCTGGCAATAAAAAACCCGCAACAGGTGCGGGTTTTTTTAAGAGTTTAAAGGCTAATTACTTAGCAGCTTTTTTCTCTTTTTCTGCAGCGATTACAGTTTCAGCTACGTTTTGTGGACATGGTGCATAGTGTGAGAACTCCATAGAGAACTGACCACGACCTGATGTCATTGTACGTAATGAACCGATGTAACCGAACATTTCTGATAACGGAACGTCAGCTTTAATACGAACGCCTGTTAAACCAGCTTCTTGGTCTTTCATCATACCACGACGACGGTTAAGGTCACCGATTACATCACCAACGTGATCTTCTGGCGTGAACACGTCAACTTTCATGATTGGCTCAAGAAGTTGTGCGCCCGCTTTAGGGATCGATTGACGGAAAGCGCCTTTAGCAGCGATTTCGAATGCGATTGCAGATGAATCCACGGCATGGAAGCCACCGTCGAAAAGTTCAACTTCAACGTCAAGCACTGGGAAGCCAGCTAGCACACCTTCGCTCATCATTGACTTGAAGCCTTTCTCAACTGCAGGCCAGAATTCTTTAGGTACGTTACCACCAACAACTGATGATTTAAACGTGAAGCCTGAAGCAACTTCGCCTGGCTTGATACGGTAGTCGATTTTACCGAACTGACCAGAACCACCAGATTGTTTCTTATGCGTGTAGCTATCTTCGATTTCACGAGTGATAGTTTCACGGTAAGCAACCTGTGGTTGACCAACGATAAGGTCTACGCCGTAAGTACGCTTAAGGATATCAACTTTGATATCTAAGTGAAGCTCACCCATACCTTTAAGGATAGTTTCGCCTGAATCTTCATCAGTCTCAACTTGGAAAGATGGATCTTCTGCAACCATTTTACCGATAGCAACACCCATTTTCTCATTACCGCCTTTATCTTTAGGCTGTACAGCAATCGAGATTACTGGAGTTGGGAATACCATTGGCTCAAGTGTTACTGGGTGCTTAGGATCACAAAGAGTGTGACCAGTTTGCACGTTTTTCATACCTACGATTGCAATGATGTCACCAGCTTGTGCGCTAGTTAATTCGTTACGGTCGTCTGCTTGCATCTCAACCATACGGCCAACACGCTCAGTTTTACCAGTAAACGCGTTAAGGATAGTGTCACCCTTATTAAGTTTACCTGAGTAAATACGTACGAAAGTTAATGCACCAAAACGGTCATCCATGATCTTAAACGCTAACGCTTTGAATGGTTCATCTACAGATACAACTGCAAACTCGCCGTTTTCGTTACCTTCTTCATCCATAAGCGGTTGAGGATCAACTTCTGTAGGAGATGGTAAGTAGTCAACAACAGCGTCAAGTACTAATTGCATACCTTTGTTCTTGAAAGCAGAACCACAGTATGTAGGGAAGAAAGCAAGGTCACGAGTACCTTTACGGATACAACGCTTGATATCTTCTAAAGAAGGTGCTTCACCTTCCATGTACGCTTCCATTAGGTCGTCGTCTTGCTCTACAGCAGTTTCAACAAGCATTTCATAGTATTCGTCTACTTTGTCTACCATGTCTGCAGGAACGTCTGTGATTTCATAGTTTTCTGGAAGACCAGTTTCATCCCAGATGTATGCTTTTTTGGTTAAAACATCAACAACACCACAGAATTCATCTTCAATACCGATTGGAAGAGTCATGATTAGTGGGTTTGCGCCAAGTACTTTACGTACTTGCTCAGTTACACGATAAAAATCAGCACCCATACGGTCTAATTTATTTACGAAAATAACACGTGCAACTTCTGATTCGTTAGCATAACGCCAGTTAGTTTCTGATTGTGGCTCAACACCACCAGAACCACAGAATACACCGATGCCGCCATCAAGTACTTTAAGTGAACGGTAAACTTCAACAGTGAAGTCAACGTGTCCAGGAGTATCGATAACGTTAAAACGGTGATCTTTCCAGAAACAGCTTACAGCCGCAGACTGGATAGTAATACCGCGCTCAGCTTCTTGTTCCATGAAGTCAGTTGTTGATTCACCATCATGAACCTCACCAGTTTTATGGATTTGACCAGTAAGCTTTAGGATACGCTCAGTAGTCGTGGTCTTACCCGCATCAACGTGCGCGAAAATACCAATGTTTCTGTACTTCGATAAATCTGCCATTATTTTACTCTTAATAAAGTCGAAAAATTATTCGGCGGGAGTATAGCATTACTTAATGCGAACATCACCATAGAAGTCGCTTAAAATGCAATCAATTTTATAATATTTTACTTTCTATGGGTTTTGAAGCGCATAGCCACACTAAAGCCGAGCGCTTTAGCCATTTTATGCACTTTTAAAAAAGCACCGCTGACCCTTCACATAAGTCGCCTGAATACTAAAATCGCTGTTTAAAATAGCAAAATTCGCATGCTTACCTTCCGCTAAAGAACCAACTTGGCTGGCAATATTAAGAAATTGCGCGGGCACAATGCTGGCCATATTTATCGCCTCACGTAGCTCTACACTGCCTAATTGATGCATATTTTTAACTGCTTGCTCAAGCGTTAAAGTGCTGCCAGCTAACGAGCCGGAGGCAGTTCTCGCCACACCTTGTTGCACAACAACATCCATTTTACCCAATTTATACTCACCATCATTTAGTCCACCGGCATTGATACAATCACTGATCAAAGCTATTTTTTGTGGACCTTTTAGCTTATAGATCAGCTTTAAAATTGTAGGATGAAGATGTACACCATCTGCAATCACTTCAACAAATGCGTCATCATTCATCAATACCGCGCCGGCACAACCTGGATCACGATGATGAATGCCACGCATCCCATTAAAAACATGCACCCCACCGCATGCGCCATGCTCAAGCGCGCTTTGAGTTTGTTCATAATTGGCATCACAATGCCCCAACATCACTCTAATACCTTGCTCGGTAAGAAACTTGATTAACGCATTGGCTCCGGGCTTTTCTGGCGCCAACGCAACCACTTTTAAGCTGCCATTGGCTGCATTAATCATCGCTTCTAGATGCGACTGCGATAGCTCTAAAAAGTAATCTTGATTGTGCGCGCCTTTATGAACTTCACTGAAAAACAGGCCCTCACTATAGCCACCTAGCACCTGTGCACCGCTAGGTTGCTGCGTGTATGCCTGACCAATTACACTCATAGCATTAAGTGTTTGTTGCCAATCGGTGGTCACAGTCGTTGCTAAAAAGCCTGTCACGCCATGCTCTGCAAGTGAGCATGAAATCGTTTCAATACTACTCATTTTACAATCAATCACATCACAACCTTCGCGACCATGAATGTGTAAATCAATTAAGCCTGGAATAATTGCAGCATTACCATAATCATCAATAGGCACACCGGCTGTAGGGTTTTGCGTAAAATGACTAATAATGCCATTTTCAACTAACATGAAGTGATTTTTAAGTACTCGTTCTTGACAATAAATTACATCAGCTTTGACGTAAAACACGGATCCAATCATGCCAGCGCTCCCACTTGTTCTTTGGCCAAAATAGCGGCACCGCGAGCGCCACTGGCATCGCCAAATTCAGCAAGCACTATTTTTGGCACCCGAATATCAGCAAATACATACGGTACGATTGCCTCTTCAAGCTTGCTCATTAGTTCATCAACTAAAGACATACCGCCACCAACTACAATCACCTCAGGGTCATAGGCCATAATAATTGCCGCAAAAGTACTGCCAATTAAATCCAAATAACAGGCAAAGCTTTGTTGGCAAAATACGTCGCCTTTTCTCAACCCTTCAACAATTTCAAAAGTAGTTAATACTTCGCCAGAAAAGTGCTGGTAAATTCTCGCCAAGCCAGGGCCTGCAATATAACTTTCAATGCACCCTGTTAAACCACAGCCACATTTTAAAATAGGTAACTGGTACTTCTGCTGTAACACTGCAGAAAGTGCGTAATGACCGTATTCACCTGCAATTCCCTGGGCGCTTTTATACAATTGACCATCAATACACAGCCCACCACCCGCACCAGTACCAAGAATTGCACCGAACACCCGGGTATGTTGCAAGCCAACGCTGCTGCGCGCTTCTGAGAGTGCAAAACAGCGGCAATCGTTTTCGATCGCAACCGGGCGATTTATTAACTGAGCTAAATCTTGCGCGGCATTTTTACCGGTCGCATGAGGCACGTTAGCCGACAGTACTTGTTGGTTCGCATTAACAATGCCAGGCATACCAATACCGACCGCACCGTGACATTGATATTTATGATCGGCACTTAAAATCATACCTACTAACGCATTTAGAAAGTCTTGATAACTATTTTGCGGAGTCGCAATGCGCCATGATTCAAGTTGCTTTAATGATGCGTCAAATACAGCAAGTTCAATTTTACTACCGCCAATATCAATGCCATAAATATACTGCTTAGTCATTAATATCACCTTGTTTTAGCGGGTAAATCGTCACCCCTTGCACCACTCGGTTTACTTCACCAGTTGGGCATGGGTTATCTACTGTAATGCCTAATTGCCACGCTTTATAGAACGACATTATTTGCGCGCAGACCATATAATATAAGCCATTAAATACATCGTCTAATTGCTGCATCACCGCGTCATCTGGCAGCGCCAAGGCATGAACATCAATAGCTTTATTATCGCTACGTAACTCATTCAACAAATCAATATCGTACTGCTTGGTATAGGTATTAGTTGAGCCAAATAAAATAATTAAGGTTTTATCATCAACCAATGATTTTGGGCCGTGACGAAAACCAAGCGGGGATTCAAAATACCCCATAACTTGACCCGCACTTAATTCTAATAATTTTAATGCTGATTCTTGCGCATAGCCTTTTAAGGATCCTGCGCCTAAATACACTAAGCGATGCATAGGCAGTTCAGCCAATGCTTTTAGTTCAGCTAATTTTCCAGCAATATTTTTTTCAACCGCTTCTGCAATAGTTAAAACAGCGTTATCTGCATCACTAAATATTGCCACACTTGCCACCAACATTGAGGTAAAACTACTGGTCATAGCGAAGCTGTGATCAAGTGTTTGCGTAGGCATCAATAACGAGAAATAGTTTTCATCTTGCGCTGCTTGTTTATGCAGTGCTCCATCGGGGTTACAAGTAATAAATAGATGCGCGCAGTGTTTTACATAGTTATTCACTACATCAACAGCGGCAACACTTTCAGGACTATTGCCAGAGCGTGCAAATGACACTAATAAAGTTGACTTATTTGGCTGTAAATACTGCTCTGGGCAGGCAACAAGCTCTGTACTACTAACACTTCGACAAGCAATATCCAATTGTTGATTCAAGTAACCAACAACCGCCTCACCAACATAAGCTGAGGTACCGGCACCGGTAAAAATTATTTGCGCATTTGGCTTATCTAATATGCCCGCAAGCCAACTATCTAGCTGCGCTCGTGCAGCTTTTACAATACTGAGCGTTGCTCGCCAACAATCGGGCTGCTGCATAATTTCTTTTGCAGTCCATAAACTATTTTTAGCTTCTAAAAGGGTTTCATCAATTGCTAAATAACTAGACATTACTACCTCACTTACGTCTATTGTTGTTTAAAACACGCATCTGCGTAGCGACTGGTTACTTGCATTATGTGATGAAGTACCAAAGATTTAGGGCTGTTTTGCAGGGTGTTATTTCGCACTGCAAGATACTGCAATGGCATATATTGGCTTAGTAACGGCAGTGGTATCGGTTGTTTTTGTAAATTACTAAATAGCTTATCAACGGCAGCTTGATTGCCTTGTTGTCCCCAGTAATAACGGATTCGGTCACTAAAACTAAAGCGACGATAAAGTTGCTGCACTGATTTATCAACTTGATAAAAACGCTGCCAATTTTTCGGAAACTGCTGCATATCAGCATCAATAACAGTGCGTATATGTGAACATTGCTCAGTGTCTATTAGCGCATCTTCAATATGGCTTAATGCAAATAATGCCTCACGCAAAGCAAAGGTAAGCTCTGGGCCCACTTTCAAAATCGCAAAATGATCATTTACTAATTGTTGATACGCGATGGGCGTTTGATAATCAGTTGAATGTGCTTCAAAGGCAATGCCATCAACGGCCTTTATATATTGCTTTAGCTGTTGCGCTTTAGTGCTATCATAATCAAATACTTGCGTGTTATCGAATTCCACACCTGGCTGTACAACCAAGCCAACTACTCGCTGCCATGCCGATGATAACCCCTGCTGTAAAAATGCATCGTGATGCAATGCCAATGTACTAGCAACATGGTCAGTTTCTGTGACTGCAAGCGTATCTATTTGCTCATCGGCACCACCGGGCGGCGGCACCTCAGTACCAATAACATAAACTAAGTCACTGCGACCAAAGGTATCTAATGCTGTTTGTTCAGCCACTGCACACAACTGCGCCGCACGTGTTGCAACTGTTTCATCTGCTAAAATTAATTCATCATCGGCGCAGCGCATACTGGTGTCTAAGTGAATTTTTTTGAATCCTGCACCAACATAACTGGCGATCAACTGCTCAGCTTTTTGCATCGCCGATTCAGCGCTTTCATCACACCAACACACAGGGCCTAAATGGTCACCGCCAAGGATCAGCTTATCAATTGCAAACTCTTGCTTTGTCGCCAGCTGCTCAATAAATGCCATAAAATCAGCAGGTAACATACCCGTATAACCACCAAACTGATTGACCTGATTAGCGGTTGCTTCGATTAATAAATAACTATTATCTTGTTTGGCTTGCAATATGGCAGCTTCTAGCACCAATGGATGAGCCGAACAAACGGCATAAATACCCTGTTTTTCACCGCGTTTATTCGCTGCGATTAATTGCTGTAATATCGTCATTGCAAGCCTCTTCGTTAGATAATCTTTGTTTAGTTATGAAAGTTAAAGATCGAGAATATGTAACCGCACACCTGCATCTTCGAGCGCGGTTTTTATCTCTGCTGGAATTCCACTGTCTGTAACCAGTACGTTTATTTCACTGGCGGCAATAATTTTATGCACGCCTTTACGATTAAATTTACTAGAATCTGTTACTACTATGATCTCTCGCGATACTTCACACATCACCCGATTTAGCAGAGCTTCAAGCTCAAAGTGCGTTGTAATACCAATATCTTTTTCAAAGCCATCAACACCCAAAATTAACTTATCAAAGTGATATTGTTGTAAGTGCTGTTCAGCTTGGCGGCCATAAAATGACAGTGATTTTTTACGTAGCGTGCCACCAGTCATTAACACTTCAACCGATGGCGCATTAAGTAGTGAGTGCGCCACATTTAAGCCATTGGTCATGACAACTACGCCGTGGTGGCTGGTTAGATTTTTAGCGACTTCTTCAGTTGTTGTCCCTGAGTCTAAAATAATCGATTCACCATCCTTAATTAGACTCGCTGCAAATTTACCTAAGCGCTCTTTAATACCGCGATTTGCATCGTGTTTTTCTTTTAATGATAATTCTTGAGTTAAGCGATTACTGGCAACTGCACCACCACGGGACCGTACCAACAATCCTTTTTCATCCAACTCATTTAAGTCGTTACGGATAGTTACCGTTGAAACACCAAACAACTGAGCCAACTCAGGAACCTGCACCCGCTCTTGTTTGTAGACCAATTGCACAATCTCATGACGCCTTTCGATAGTGTTAAGCATGTCCGCTCTCTTTCATTGTTAACTTTCATTCATTGTACGCAGCTTTCGTTTACTTTCAATTCAATTTTTTTACATTTATCTTTAAACATTAAAAAACGCAATTAAGCCACTGTAAATAAAGACTTTAAAATAAAAAATAAAAACAACACCCTTTAAAATGAAAGCAAACGAAAGATTTTTATCTTGCATTGACATTTTGTTGTGTGTACAAATAAAAGCCTGCGAAAACAAATTTACAAATAATAAACAATAAGGGCAATGTTATGGGCGATCTCAACCGTAGACGATTTTTACAATCAATGGCCGCAATTGCAGCAACCAGCGCGGCTTTGGGTTGTGCTTCTACCACCAATTCCAAATCGATATTAAGAACCGCACAACAAGGACGTTCAACCCTTGGCTTAACTGTGCCAAAAATGGACGTAGTAAGGGTTGGTTTTATTGGCGTGGGTGAACGTGGTGTTGGTGCTGTTAAGCATTTTTGTCATCTCGATGGCGTTGAAATTAAAGCAATTTGTGATACCCATCAGGCCGTTGTAGACAGGGCCGTGAAGATTGTTGTTGATAAAGGTTTAAAAAAACCAGACACCTATGGCAAAAACGATCACGATTACCGCCGTATGCTAGAACGCCAAGATATTGATATTGTTATTATTTCAACACCATGGCAGTGGCATACGCCGATGGCTGTCGATACCATGGAAAGCGGCAAGCATGCTTTTGTTGAAGTACCAGCAGCAGTGACTGTAGAAGAGGCATGGCAACTAGTAAACACCTCTGAGCGAACTCAGAAAAACTGCATGATGTTGGAAAATGTTTGCTACGGACGCGACGAATTAATGGTTCTTAATATGGTTCGCCAAGGCGTTTTTGGTGAATTGTTGCATGGTGAAGCAGCATATATCCATGAGCTACGCTGGCAAATGAAAGAAATTGACCATAAAACAGGTTCTTGGCGTACACCATGGCATGCAGCAGTTAATGGTAATTTATACCCAACTCATGGCTTAGGCCCTGTTTCACAATACATGAATATCAATCGTGGCGATCGTTTTGACTATATAAGCTCGATGAGCTCGCCATCATTAGGCCGTGCAGCCTACGCTAAAAAAGAATTCCCCGCAGATCATAGCCGCAACAAACTTAACTATATTGCGGGTGATATGAATACCAGCATTATTAAAACGGTTAAAGGTCGCAGCATTATGGTGCAACACGATACCACCACCCCTCGCCCTTATTCTCGTCATAACTTAATTCAAGGCACTAACGGTGTGTTTGCTGGCTTTCCAAATAGGATCGCACTTGAGCAAGGTGGCAGTAAAAGCTATCACGAGTGGGATTACGACATGGCTGATTGGTATAACAAATACGATCATCCGCTCTGGCAAAAAATGGGCGCTGAGGCTGAACGCAACGGCGGCCATGGTGGCATGGACTTCTTGATGTTTTGGCGGATTATTTTTTGCCTACGCAATGGCGAACCACTTGATCAAGATGTGTATGACGCAGCCGCATGGTCAGCTGTTTTCCCGCTATCTGTTGATTCTGTAGCCGATAGAAGTAACAGCAAAGACTTCCCAGATTTCACCCGTGGTCTTTGGCAGCAAGCAAAACCACTTGGCATTATTTCGTAATTAACCTCACGCGTGTTGGAGAAAAATACACTCAACACGCGTGGCAATAACTCAATAAAAAAACAACCATCAACAAGTAAAATACAGGTAACTATTATGAAAGCACAACTAAAACTGTCCACACTGTTTTTGTCTATGAGCGCCATCTTCAGTGGCACCTCGCTGGCAGCTGATGAAGACAAAAAAAAAGAAAAAGAAGCCGAAGCAGAGCAAGTCGAAGTAATTGAAGTTAGAGGTGTTCGCTCGAGTATTAAAGAATCCCTGTATTTAAAACAACAAGCTGTGGGGGTTATGGATGCTATCGTTGCTGAAGATATCGGTAAGTTTCCCGACCAAAACATTGCCGAGGCATTGCAACGGATGACGGGGATTGCAATTACGCGTAACGGCGGCGAGGGCCAAAATGTTACCGTGCGAGGTTTAGGTGGTGACTACAACGTTACCACCGTTAATGGCCGACGCATGGCATCAGAGCATTCTAGCCGTAACTTTAATTTTGATTTAATCGCCCCCGAAATAGTCCAATCCCTCGAAGTATACAAATCCCCACAAAGTAAAACACAAGAAGGCGGCATTGGCTCAGTTATCAATATCAAAACCCGCAAACCTTTGGATTTAGATGGTTTCACTTTATCAGGCAGTGCCAAAGGCATTTATGAAGAACGTACTGGCGACACCAATCCACAAGCTTCGTTTTTAATTAGTGATACCTTTTTTGATAATACCTTTGGAGCGCTGTTTACAGCGGTATATTCTGAACGTACACAGCGTGAAGACTCTTATGAAGGTGAAGGTTTTTATGATCCAGACGAGAATGTTGATGTACGTATCCCAATCGATAGTAACGGTAACGGCAAGCTTGAAGATAATGAGCAATCATACCCATCGATTATTCCAGGCTATGTACGTTATTCAAATTGGCAGGATACGCGTGAGCGACTGGGTGCAAGCTTAGCGCTGCAATGGCGCCCGTCAGATAGTATAGATGTTAACTTTGACAGCATGTACTCACAATACGAAACCAATGGTGAGCAATATCAAATTTCATTTGTAACCTATGATGAATCTTGGACACCGGGGATCCCCGCTATCGGTGAAGTAAAGTTCAATGAAGATGGTAATGCTAATTATGTAGAACTAGTTGATGGCGCAATGGCTGAGCTGTTAAATGTGTCTGTGCCACGTAATACAGATACTTGGCAATGGGGTTTTAATACGGTTTGGTATGCCACAGAGAGCTTAACGGTTGATTTAGATATTTCACAGTCACAAGCTAAAAATGTCAGCAATGGTAACAATCGTTTTATTGTTGCACGTGGTTTTGTTGATGGTATCACTATCGACCAAACCGGTAGTAATATGCTGCCAGATGTGACCATGACCCCAGCACTGAGTGCAGAACAACCTTTTGGTGCGCATTACAGCTACAATTCAGGCACCGATGTGAAAGACCAAATAGAAGAGGTGCGCTTAGCAGCAACCTATATTCCCTCTTTTGAACTAGTGAAAGATATTCAATTTGGCGTTCATTACGGCAAACAAACCAAAGAACGCAGTGTTTATAAATCAAAAAATGCATCAATGTTCAGTAATGGTGGCGCTTATTTTAAAAACTCAGAATACGACAGTTTTGACGACTCAAGTGTTGAAGAGCTAGGCGGCTTAAACCTATTTCGTTTACCAGCAGATGTACTCGTGCCAGCTAACTTTGATAACTTCTTAGATGGTGAGCCTGGTAAACATCCGGATCCATGGGCAAGCTTTAATTACGACAAACTGTATGCTTTTTATGAATCAATTAATCCACAAGCGGCGCAAGATAAAATTGTCGCAAAGAACAGCCCAAAGGATTCATTCGCCCTTACTGAGCAGACCTTAGCGGCTTTTGTTGAAGCAAATCTACAAGGCGATATTGCTAAACTGCCTTTTGCACTAAACATGGGCGTCCGTGTAATACAAACCGATGTCACATCAGATGGTTACATCTTTGATGTTGATAATGTTCGTTACAATATAACCGAAAAAGATGGCGCATTAAGCTATCGCGTTGAGGGTGAAATTGAAGATTATTACACCCGCTCCACCACTGAAGAAAGCTACACCGACGTACTACCGAGCTTAAACTTTAAATTGCATCTACGTGATGACTTACTCTATCGTTTTAGTGCGGCTAAAGTAATCACACGGCCAAACTTAGATTATCTATCGCCTTATAGCTACTTAGATTTTAATAATGCCGAATACCATGCCTCAAACCCGGGTATTAAGCCACTAAGAGCCAATCAAATAGATACGACGATTGAATGGTATTTCTCTGACTATGGTGCACTAACCTTTGCAGCCTACTATAAAGACATAGAATCAGTGATTGCCCGCGGCCGAGTAGGCACTGCGCAAGTGGGTAATTATTTTAAAGATGGAGTGGCTGTAGAAGGCCCAGTTTTTACAAAAATCTCACCTACATCGGAAAAAGGCGCAACAATTTTAGGCTTTGAAACAGCTTATCAGCAGTCTTTTGACGAAATACTTCCAGCACCATTCGATGGCCTGGGTGTACAAATAAACTATACTTTCACAGACAGCAGCTATGACGACGAAGAGCTAAATGATCTGCCATTTGTGGGGATGTCTGAGCACTCGTATAACGCGGTTATTTATTATGAAAAAGGTGATTATCAAACCCGTATTGCTTATAACTGGCGCGACGACTACTTAGTCTATCCTGATGCATGGGGCGGACCAGAATGGGCGGCAGACTACGGCCAATACGATTTCAGTGCCAGTTACAATATCACTGAGAAAGTGCGAGTTGATTTAAGCGTAACCAACTTAACCAATGAAAGACAGTGGTCATACGTAAAAACAGAAGAACAAATTCGTCGCTTAGCGCGCTATGGTCGCTCGATTAGCCTTGGCTTTTCAGCATCATTTTAAGCTTATACCCACACCACCTCAAGATGCAGAATTCACATCTTAAGGAGGCTTGGGTATACCCTCTTATATTAGCGCCGTTTGTCGGCGCTTTTTATGGAGCTCACTATGAGAGTTTTACTATTTATTGGTTCATTATTATGGACTTCATTTTCGCCATTTGCAGTGGCAAACCAAACCACGGATTACTTTATTCCCAGTTATGGTAATAGTGCTACTAGCCATAGTATCGCAGCAAATAAAAAACTGATTAGTGATGTGGGGATCACGCACTGGCAAGACTCTGCAATACCAGTTAATCACTACTTTTACCTGCCAACAAAAGCGGCTTTTAATTTAAAGTTGCGCGTAAAAGTTGCAGGCGATCGCAGCCAGCTTAAAGTCGACTTTAATCAACAGAGTCAGTTAATTACGCTCACTAATCAGCAATTTCAAGATATCGATCTTGGCGAGTTTCTGCCAGATCAAATCGGATACCAACAGTTGCAACTTACCGGTATCGCTAAAACAGCTGACACCTTTGCTGATATTCAAGGTCTTATTGTCACGCTAGATAAAGAGTCGGCGGCGCCTTTATATGTAAAAGATGATATTTATTGGGGTCGTCGCGGGCCTTCCGTGCATTTAAACTATCCCATACCTGACAAGACTAAAAACTATCAATGGTTCTATTCAGAGCTGAGCGTACCACAAGGGTATGATCATCAAGGCTCGTATTTTATGGCCAATGGTTTTGCAGAGGGTTACTTTGGTATGCAAGTAAACTCTGACACTGAACGCCGAGTATTATTTTCAGTATGGAGTCCTTTTCAGACCGATGATCCAGCTGCTATTCCTGTGGAAATGCGTATTCAGCAATTAGCTAAAGGACATGATGTGTATACCGGTAAGTTTGGTAATGAAGGTTCTGGCGGGCAAAGCTATTTAGTATTCCCTTGGCAAGCAGAACAAACCTACCGCTTTTTATTGAAAGTAAATCCGACTGAAAACCTTGCTAATCATACCGACTACAGCGCATATTTTTATGACCCTATCGCCGCAAAGTGGCTGTTCATTGCTTCATTTAGACGCCCTAGTACAGATACATATGTGGCAAGGCCACACAGCTTCTTAGAAAACTTCATCCCTGATGCAGGGCAATTCGAGCGCAAAGCGTTATACAGTAATCAGTGGCTCAGAGATACTCAAGGCCAATGGCACTCTCTTGATAAAGCACAATTTACTTATGATGCAACGGCTGCCAAGCAATCGAGAATGGATTATCAAGGAGGCACTGAAAACGCAGGTTTTTACTTACGCAATACTGGCTTTTTTACAGGCCCTACTAAATTACACAGTGAATTTGAACGCCCAGTTGGTCAAGCGCCTGAGGTAGACTTAAGCGCTTTGCCAGATAACTAAGCCATTTTATAACAGCGCTCTGGCCGACCTATGCTGCCATAGCTTTGGTCGGCACTGACTTGCTCTGCCTCTAGTAAATATTCTAAGTAACGGCGTGCAGTTGAGCGACTTACTCCTACAAGATCGCCCATTTGCTGTGCTGTAAAAGGCGTTTTTTTGTGCTCTTTAAATGCATCAATAATCTTTTTTAAAGTAAGCTGATCAACCCCTTTCGGCAGTCTAACCGGTGCTTTACTTTGTTCGCTTGAGCCAAATAAAGTGTCGACCATAGATTGGGTCACCTCGTTAGCATCAGACAAACACTGCTGGCGTGACTCAAATCGCGCTAACGCCTGATCAAGTCGATTAAGCATCAAAGGTTTAACCAAAAAATCACAGGCCCCTAACTGCATTGCCTTTTCAAGAGTTTCGACTTCTTTGGCGGCAGTCAGTAGCATCACTTCGCTTTTAATTGAGCGCCGACGCAAGTCTGTTAATAACTCAAGGCCATTGCCATCTGGTAGATGGATATCAAGTAAGATCAAATCGGGCTCTATCGCCTGTAATAGCGCGGTAGCAGTACTTAAGTTTGCTGCAATACCAACTACCTGATACTGACCTTGACGCAAGCTTTGTCGCGCAGTTTGGTTCCCCGCAACCCCATTCGGTAAAAGCAGGTATTGAGCAAGAAGTTGTGCAACTTCGAGCTCATCTTCGATGATAACTACTGAATATGTCATTTTTATTACTCATTTTAGCGTTGCAATGTTAGCCCATTTACTTTTATTGTTGTTTGCTTGGCCACTGCTTATTAGCCTAAATTACCTTAGGGTTATTTAGGAATATAGACGCTTAATCGCGCGCCTTTTAAATCTGACTCACCAATTTCTAAACTACCACCACACGAATCTAAATTAGTTTTCACTAAATATAAACCAATGCCATGCTCTGCCCCTGCTTTTGAACTGTATTGTGGGGTAAATATCACTTCATGGTCGTTACCCAAGCCAAAACCACTGTCTTCGACATCAAACAATAATGTCTTACTCGTTTCATCAACCGTGACTCGTACATGAGGTTCTCGATCTTTACTGGCTCTGATCGCCGCATCAATGGCGTTATCAATTAAGTTGCCCAAGATTGATACTACTCGTTCTAACATTTCAGTACGTGCGATGGCACCAAGTAAACTTTCTGGGTTTAATTCCAATACTACGTTTAACTCGCGGGCTTTATGGTATTTACCCACCAGCAAACCGGCTAACACAGGATCTTGAATACGTTCTAATAAATGGTGGATCTGTGCTTGTGAACCTTGGCTTTCTTGGCCGATCAATTCGATTGCTTGCTCATTTTTACCCATTTGAATAAGCGCCCCAATTAGATTTAGCTTATTCGAATAGTCATGGGTTTGCACCCTCAACAACTCGGCAAATGCTTGTACTTTAGTAAGTTGCTGGCTCAAGTATTCAAGCTCATCAGCTGGGCGCAGAGTGAGTAAAATACCATCCGCCTGCCCTTGCACTTGCAATGAAAAACGCGACAACACCAAACGTTTATCCGCAGCAAACAACTCAAAGCCAACCATTTTACGACGCTGATTTCGTAATAAAAACTCAGCATGCTCTGGCAGTAAATCTTTCAGAGTTAATGACTGATTAATACAGGCGACTGGTTTATCTAAAATTTCGCAAGCACGCTGAGTCAGTTTGCGTACTCGTCCGTCGGGATCAAGTGCAATAACACCGCTACGCATGGTATTTAAAATAGCGTCCTGCTCTGAAAACAACCTCGCTATTTCATCTGGTTGCAAACCAAAGATGGCATTTCTTACTCGCTGACCAATAAAGATAGCGGCAATAATACTCAAAGCAACTAACAACAAACCCCAAATCATAATTTCAACAATCCGCTCACGGATCAACGGCTCAACCGATTGCACTAAAAAACCGACCGAGACCAAACCAATAATATTTTGTTGCTCATCGTATACCGGCACTTTACCGCGAATGGATTCACCTAAGCTGCCCTGCGCCACTGAAATATAACGCTCGCCGTGTAACGCGTCTTGGCTATCACCGCCAACCATTTTTTTACCGAGTTTATTGCTATCTGGATGGACGATTCGATGCGCATTTTTATCACCAATAACAATAAAATCTGCGCCAGTTAGCTGGCGCAGATTTTCTATTTCTTGGTTGATTGCCACCAAGTTACTAGGGTTCTTTAAAGCTTTAACGACATCATCGCTTGATGCAATACTCGTCGCCACAGCGAGTGCTTTGTCACCAATGTGATCATGCAAACTTTGTGCGGTAATTCGATACACCAAACCGCCAAATAACACCGCTTGTAATACACACAGCCCTGTAACCCAAATTATTAACCGCGTTTCTAAACGCTTAGGCTTTTTAACTATGTTTTGCAGCGGATTTTGCGTCTTGGTGTAGCTCATTTTTTACCTCAATTATGCATGCTCTTGCTTCACTTTGAGCGCCGCTTTATCTGCCCGGCGTTGGGTTATAAAGTCTTTTAATGGAAATAACAACACTAATATTGAGATAACAAAAATGCTCAATGTTAGTGGGCGTTCCCATAAGAAGCTTAATGAACCATCCGAGATCATCATTGAACGACGGAAGTTACGCTCAATCATGTCGCCTAAAATAAAGCCTAATAGTAATGGTGCCATTGGGAAAGCCAGTAATCGTAATACCAACGCCACCACAGCAAAGCCAACCATCATAAATAAATCAAAAGTATTAAAGGAAACTAAATACACGCCAATTAAGCTGAAGAACAAAATCATTATCGTTAATACTGATTTTGGCATCGCTAATACTTTTGCAAAATATGGTATCAAAGGAAGATTCAAAATCAGCAATACGATGTTACCAAAATACATGCTAACGATAACCGCCCAAAATACACTTGGGTTTTCTTGCATCAGCATTGGACCTGGCTGAATACCGTAAGCAATTAAGGCACCTAACATAATAGCAGTCGTACCCGAGCCTGGAATACCTAATGTAAGTAATGGTACAAATGAACCGGTACACGCAGCATTGTTAGCTGACTCCGGTGCTGCCAAGCCTCGTAATGAACCTTTACCAAACTTTTCTTTTAAGCCTTTAGGCGCTAAGTTACGTTCCGTCGCATACGCCATAAAGCTAGCGATAGTGGCACCTGCACCCGGCAATACGCCAACAATAAAACCAAGTATAGACGAGCGGCCAATAACTGGCGCAATGTCTTTGATCTCTTCTTTGGTCAATTTAGTTGAACCGATTTGCGGTGTGTCTGAATCATTAATACTTTTAGTTTCTTTTTTCTCTGGACGCACTACATTAATAAGCGCCTCAGCCAGTGCAAAAGTAGCCATTGCCACTAATAAAAAGCTAATGCCATCAAGTAAGTCAGCTTGGCCTAACGTAAAACGCTCAGTACCAGATGATGGATCAATCCCCACAGTCGCGAGCATTAAGCCAAATACTGTCATCATCATGGCTTTTAAAAATTGCCCTTTATTAGAAAACGCCGCGATCGCTGTTAAACCTAAAAACATCAGTACAACGTAATCTGGAGATTGAAAACTCAGCGATACTTTTGCCAACAAGGGGGCTGCAACCATCAATAAAATTGCGCCTATGGTTCCGCCGATAAAGGAGGAGTAAGCGGCTATCGCCAATGCTTTGCCAGCATGACCTTGTTTAGCCAGCGGATAGCCATCAAAAGAGGACGCAACTGTACCCGCCACCCCTGGGGCATTAATTAAAATAGATGATGTTGAACCGCCAAAAATTGCACCGTAATACACCCCCGCCATCAGAATCATCCCTGAATCGGCACCTATGCTATAAGTAATTGGGATCATTAACGCAATAGCAGTAATTGGCCCAAGCCCCGGAAGCATGCCGATAAAGGTACCAACAAAACAACCCACTATGACATACAATAAATTGTTCCAGTCGAGTACGGTCGACAAGCCCAGCATAATTCCATCAAACATAATTTAACTCCACAGGTTGCCAGGAACCAAATAAATACCGAGCACTTGGGTCATTAAAAACCAAAACACTACAGCAACAGGGATAGAGGCCAATAAGAGAATAGCCTTGCGGCGCTCACCCATAACAAAAAAGCCAACTAATAAAAACGCACTGGTTGAGATTAAAAAGCCAATAGGCTCAAGCGCTGCGCTATATATCACCATCAATATAAGCAACCCGATTGTTCGCAATACATGTGACTTTTCGAGCGCATTATCTTCATCAACGGCTGCAGTTGGTTTAAGTAAAGTAGCCCCGATAGAAAGCAGACAAACGATAATACCAAATGCCGCATATACTTTAGGTAAGGTGGCAGAAGTAACCGTTTCATACTCTTCAAATGGGAGTAACGGAATTTGCCATGCAACAATGGCGTAGAGGGTAAATAGCGCCAAGAATAAACTTGGCCCTAGTAGTTCGCGATTCAACATAAAAGCCTCGATTAACGTGACGTACGAATAAAGCCGAGTTCTTCCATAACAACTTTAAGCTGTGCTTCTTGCTGTTCAAGTGACTTTATAAATTGATCTTTTTCTTGGAATAGGTTTAACCAACCGTTACGTGCACGGACTACTTCCCACTCTGGAGTGGTTTGTAATTTACGTAACTTCTCGGTGTATTCTGCAAGTTTATCAGCCGGTAAATTAGGTGCCGCGAAGAAACCACGCCAATTAACAAACTCCATATCATAACCAAGTGATTTTAAGGTTGGAATTTGTGGATAATCTGGTAGTGCCTCACCAGAGGTCACAGCTAGAATGCGCGCTTGACCGCCATTAGCGACTTCTAACGCTTCGCTAAGTCCGGTAGAAAGTAAGTTAACCTCGCCAGATAACAACCCTGCTTTGGCTTTACCACCCGCGTCATAAGGGATATAACGCAAACGACGTCCGTCAAGGCCTGCCGCTTTAACTGCTTGCGCTGCAACTAAGTGATCCATGCTGCCACGTGCAGAGCCACCAGCTACTTTTACAGAGCCTGAATCTTCTTTCATTGCTGCGATCACATCCTGCCAGGTTTTAAATGGCGAATCGTTACGTACTACAAATGCACCGTAGTCGGCAATCATACTGGCAACGGGAGTTAAATCACGGTAGCTGTAAGGAATTTTACCGGTTAGTGCCCGCAACACGATAGGTGTTGAGTTAACCATTAAGATATCGCCTTTTTTAGTACCAGACTCAATCAGATAAGCGATTGCACGGCCACCGCCGCCGCCCGACATATTTTGAAAAGACGCATTATCTTCAATACCCGCTTTCACTAAACCTTCACCCACACCGCGTGCTGTGGTATCCCAGCCGCCACCAGGGCCGCCCGGTACTAAAAAGTGAATGTCAGCCATAGCAAACGGACTGCTTAGTACTAACGATGCCGCAAGTACCGTAGTTTTAAATGATTTAAATGATTTTTTAAGTAAGTTCATCTCAATTTACTCCTAAAATAAATACTGCATGCGCGCACTAAAGCCCATACCTGAGTCTTCATCACCCACTAACGCAGTTGCGCCTGGGCCCTCTACATCGCTGTAGATCAAGTTGCCCATAAATTTGATATCGCTGCTGATATAATAGGATGTGCCTAGGGTATAAGTAGTTACTTCAGTACCTTGTGTGCTACTTGTTGCATCCATTTGTGATACTCGGGCGACAAGCTCCCACGCATCTTTAATGCCTTTAGGTTGTACAAATAATGCTGAACCGGCTTTGTACCTGCGTTGCTCACCACCTAAGAAGTAGCTCGCTGATACATGAAAACCGTCATAACGCTCGCCATCAAGCGGGTCGGCGCCATTAACAGCATCGAGTGTGCGGCTTGCGTATTCAGCCTCTAGCGTTAATGCATCAGCTTGATACGCAAACTCAAGACCACTTTGCGACAAACTATCCAATGCCACGGCATTACCACCCACCGCGTAATCAACAAGACGTACATTGGCTTCACGTATTTCGCCACGGGCAAAGCGCGCACCTAACTCGTTACCACCCATATCACGGTATGAATGCCACGCACCTAAATGAATCACATCGCCTGGGGCTGCGCTTGACCAAGTAACACGTCCCGTTGCAGCGAGTGTTAGTTGATCATCTTCGTCATGACCCGTAGCACCAAAGGCATCATTTTTATAAACACCAACGGCATAACGAAAACCACTGTCTTTAAAGTATTGAGACGCTGACGCTCCCCAACGGAAGAACGGCGAAAAAGTATTGGCTAGCGTACTACGCTCTATAGTATTGGTATGCTTAGAGCTCGTTAAGCCATTTAAGGTGATGTCTTCACGGATTTTACCCGCTTTAATTTTTAGACCATTATCGAAATTATAACGAACTCGCGCCATCACGATTTCTGCTGTGCCTTCGGCAAACTCAAGCAGTAACTTGTGATCCCAGTTACCATGCTCACTTTCAACATAAGTACGGATACGACGCGCAAAAAAATCACCGCCCGCATCACCGTCATTATTCGCGTTATATGCACCATCAAAATAGTTGTAATCAAGTTGCACTCGACCACCAAATTCCAAATTAAAGCCGCTAGACTTCTTCAGCGCAGCGACTTCTTTTTGTAGTTCGTCTAGTTGCTGCTGTAATTTTTCAGTGTCATTGGCAGCGAATGCTGAGGTACTTGCTAGTGCTGCTGCAATGGCTAAAGCCAATTGTGTGTTACTTGCTTTCATTGGTTGTTCTCTCCACACCTGTTGATGATTTTGTTGTCGTTAGATGAGCGACTACACACTGCTATCTGTCTTCGAGCATAGTGTTAACGTCAGATTAACGAAATGTTTAGAATTTAAGCTGCATTGATCTGCTTAAAATGCATTTAGCGCATAAAAATCACGCACAATATGCACAAAACTACAGTTTAATAACTCGTTGATAGTAATTGATTATTTATTGAGGTTTAGCTAAAAGAGGCATCTTAAGGGGTGATAAATAATTCACCCCCTTGATAATACTTATACTTTAAAGTTGCTTACTAGGTTGTCTAACTGTTGACACTGCTGTGCCAATGCTTGGCATGCACGCTCAGCCTGATCCACTTTGTCTAGCATATTGCCACTTGATGTCGCAATACGTTGCACATTGATATTCACATCTTCACTCACTTGGCTTTGCTGCGTGGCAGCGGTGGCAATTTGCATGTTCATATCGTTAATAATGGTAACTGCGTCATTAATACGCTGCACCGATTGCGCGGCACCGCGAGAGTGCTCAATCGTTTGTTGACCGCTTTTGGTACTGGCTTGCATTGCACCAACCGCTTGATTGGTACCTTGTTGGAGCTTTTCAATCATAGCGTTGATCTCTCCGGTACTATCTTGCGTGCGACTCGCTAATGAACGCACCTCGTCAGCAACGACCGCAAAGCCTCGCCCCTGCTCACCCGCGCGCGCGGCTTCAATGGCCGCATTTAACGCTAACAAGTTTGTTTGATCAGCAATACCACGGATAACATCAAGCACAGTGGCGATATTCATTACATCTTGCTCTAAGGTGTTTATTACGTCGCTCGATGCCGAAATGTCGGTCACCAGTTGATTAATTAACGAAATGGTTTCTTCAATTGTGGCTTTTGCTACATTGGCATCATTATTAGCAGTACTTGTGGCACTGGCCGCATCATTAGCGTTTTGGCTTACGTTATCACTGGTCGTGCTCATTTCATTTACCGCAGCTGCCACTTGCTCACTTTCTATTTGCTGATTACTGGCTTCACTTAATACACTTGCAGTAATAATGCGCAAACTTTCAGTTTCATTGCGCACCTGTTCAGCCGAGCCGACAACCGCCAATACTGTGTTATGAATTTTACTGATAAAGGTATTAAACGAACGCGCAAGCGCACCCATTTCATCGTTTGACTCACTGTTTAACCGTTGCGTGAGATCGCCTTGGCCACTAGCTATGTTTTCTAATGCTAACTGCATTTTCTTTAACGGCGCCAAAATAACGGTAGACAGCAGCCAAGTTGCAGCTATTGATAAAACAAAGCTCAATACAATACCAAACTGCAAAGCAAAGCTAGCAGACTCTTGATTAGCGGTTACTTCAATTAAAGAATTTGTAAGTTTGGCATCTATTTCATCACGCATGCTAGTAACATTTTTGCGAATACGCGCTAACACTGCTTCCATATCTTGTTTATGCTCAGCTAAGTAACTAGCCGCAAGCTGGTGATCACTAAAAAGTGCTTGGTAGTAACGAGACCAAATAGCGACATCGGCTTTGATATTCGTAACCCGCTGTGCATTGATCGCATCAATGTAGCCAGACTTCACCAGCTTTAATGGGCTAGAAAGGCGCGCGTCGATACGGACTATATTATCTCGGTACTCTGCAAGCTGTACTATATAGTTTTGTTTGTCGCCTTGTCCTAGCACCATGCTCAAACCTGCCGTTTTCACCTGAAAGAGATCACGATAGCCGTCTTCAAGATCGTCCAGCACCGTTCGCACCTCTAAACTTATAAAACTGTTAAGTCGAGCTTGCTCTTTAAACGTATACAACACGTAACCCGACAACACCGAAAAAATAACTAAGGCGACGACGACAGGAATAGCAAATTTAACTCGAAAGCTAAGGTTATTTATAAATTGGCTCATTTTTATCACTTATCAGTTTGCGGGCAATGGGAGGATGTGTTTAAAAGAAAAATAGCGCTATGTACCTGAAAAAACAAATAAACTAAATGAACAAAAAGAATTAAAAAAACTAATAGCCACGACCATTCCAAGTATATTTATTAAGCCCTATAAGCCACACTCCCACTTTTAATTTTATTTTCCCAAAGCTGGGAAACTGCTTCTAACAATAAAAAAGCAAACCAAGGAATTTCAATCACTTATAGTTTGGCATGTTATTCGCTTTAGGCTATTCAATTGCCTTAACAACAAATTACCAATGCCATGGATATAGATAGCACCTTAAAACGCAGCACCAAACCGAGTCAGCGTAAAAAACTCATATTTGGTACCTTACTTATTAGCATAGCGCTTATTATTTGGCTGATTTACTCATGGCTAGCACCTACCACATTGGCGGCTAATCAACTGCAAATAGCCACCGTAACTCAAGCTGATTTTGTAATAAAAATACGTGGCTTTGGCCGTTTAAAATCAAAGTATCAGCGTTATTTAACCAATACCGATAGCGCCATGGTCGAACCTCAGCACTTCAATGTAGATTTAGGCCAGTTAGAACAAGCACTGATCAATCTAATTAAAAATGCCTTTGAAGCCGGAGGTAGAAGCGCACCTACTCTTAGCTGGCAACAACATAAAGATAAAGTTGTTATTAAGCTGCTCGATAGCGGCACTGGTATTACAAATCCTGATAACCTATTCGTGCCTTTTTATTCAACAAAAGCGCAAGGCGCGGGGATCGGTTTAGTGATCAGCCGCGAACTCATTCGTAATCAAGGTGGTCAGTTACAATTATTAGCCAATCCTGAAGGTCAAGGTACTCGTGTATTAGTTACCTTACCAAGATAATGCCCTGTATTTTATTGGCTTATAAGCCATAGCTTGGTAATCTAACAACAATAGGGACACTTAAAACCAGCCAAAAAGAAGAACAATAATGAAATGGACTCAATTAACGAGCCTCACACTCAGTGTGTGTTTTTTAGTTATAAGTTTTTATAGCACCAGCCAAGAATACCAAATCCAAGCTGCAGATGATTGGGTGAAACAACAGCCACTGATTAAAACGGAAATCCCAGTCAACCAAATCGTCGATGGTACTTATTACCGATTACTTGATACCCAAATAAAAGTATCTGCTCAACATCCTCAGCAGCGCTACACGCGTACTGTGATGCAGGCGGTGAACCAAACTGGCATCGATTACATTAGCCAACTTAATTTAGACTTTGATCCCAGTTATCAAACCCTCACACTCAATAGTCTTGGCCTTATCCGAGATGGGCAATACATAAATAAACTCGCTAGCGCACAATTTAAGGTCTTACAACGAGAAACCGAATTAGCCAATGGAATTTACAACGGCAGCCTAAGTTTAAATATTATTGTTGATGATATGCGCATTAACGACCAGCTCGATTACAGCTTTACGATTACTGGCCGCAACCCTATTTACCAACATTTTAGCGCGTCTCGCACATTAAACTGGTCGGTACCGGTGGCGCAACAATTTATGCGTGTGTTATGGCAAAAACCCACACCACTTTATATCAATACAATTAACGGCGAGGTTGACATAAAAGACACCCCGCTCGCTGTTGGTCATGACTATCAAATCAGCTTACACAATCAAGCAACAATCACATCTTCAAGCCAAACACCATATTGGTATAACCCGTATAAACAGGTTTTTTTCTCTGAATTAAAATCATGGCAGGAAGTTGCTAACTGGGCAGCCCCTTTATATCAATCCGCAATAGAAGTAACAGATCCTGTAACACTCATTGCCGATGAAATAGCCATGCATAATCCACAAGCCTCCGATCGTATCGCCGCTGCATTAAAATTCAGTCAAGACGAGGTTCGTTATTTAGGCTTGGAGATGGGTACTAACTCCCACCAACCAACGTCGGCATCTGAAACTCTGGCACTTCGTTATGGTGATTGTAAAGACAAAACCGTACTGCTAATTTCATTACTTAAAGCAATGGGGATCAAAGCCTATCCTGCATTAGTGAACACTGACGAAGGTAAACGGTTAATTGAACTACCAGCCTCAGCACAAATATTTGATCATGTCATTGTCACGCTTGAGCATGCAGGTCAACGTTATTGGCTAGATCCAACAATAAACTATCAAACCGGAACTTTAGCGCATTTAGCACAACCAAATTATGGTTATGCCTTGATTGTTAAACCTTTTGAGCAACAGCTTACAAAAATGAGTCCCCCTGTAGATGGTATTACAATTAAAACACATGATAACTACACCATAGCTCTTAAACCTGAACAGCCAACAACATTTCAAACTAGTTACATATATAGCCAGTTTGATGCTGTAAATAGACGCAGTTCATTAGCCCGCAATGGACTCGATAAAATAGCGAAAGATTACCTAGAATATTACCAAGGCTATTTTCAAGGCATAGCCATTGATAAGCCGATGACGGTAACTGAGAATACAAATAACGGCGAGCTGTTAAGTGACGAGTTTTACCTTATTAATGATTTTTGGCAACCTGACGACGAAGGACTCAGAGCTGACTTTTATGCCTCAGAGATACAAAATAGCGTTTACGAACCCGATCAAATTAATCGCACAACGCCGCTGTATTTTAAGTACCCAAATAATATTGAAACAACTATTAAAATAAAATTTGAAGAACCAAATTGGCACTTTGATAATAAGCAAAGTGAAATTGATAATGCGTTCTTTAATTTCAAAAAGAATATCCACTTTACGGACAATATATTAACACTCGATTTTTCATTTAGCGCCAAACAAGATCATATTCCAGCTGATCAGATTAAACTGTACCTGAGCGAACGAGACAAGCTAATCGACAATGCGCAGTTTGGCATTGTTAAATATGTAACTGCAGATACCACTAGCAGTTTTGATTTAAACGATAATTGGATCATTGTAGTATTACTTGCTTACCTGCTCGCACTGATATTTTTTATTGTGGCATGGCGTATCGAGTCAGCAAAGCGCCCAACATTTAGTGATGCGCAGTTTTACCCAGTTACTAATGCAAAGTTTATTCTTTATAGTATTTTTACTTTAGGACTTTTTATTAACTACTGGAGTTATCGCAACTGGAAAGCAATTAAAATACAGCAAAATAGTCATATCATGCCGATTGCTCGCGGGATTTTCGCGATATTTTTTTATTACTCTTTATATTTAGAGCTAGTTGCACACAGCCAAACGCAGCACAATAAAAATAAAATCATGCCAAACGTCTTGGCAATTATTGCGTGGTTACTGGTTATTTTGGCAAGTCTCATGACCCGTATTGACGAAGCAACTACTATAGCTATTTGTATCCTGCCATTTTTATGGCTGCCATTAGTTAATTACATTCAACACCTAAACCAATCATCTGACGCACTTGCATACAATTCTAAATGGCGAGTAAGAAATATAGTTATCGCCACAATCTGGGTACCTATTTTATTTTTAAGCTTACTGGAAGAAGTCTATTTATTACCGAGTACCGCTATCGTAAAAGGCGATAAATTGTGGTCATTTCAAATGCAATTCTTAAAACGCCATCAATTAGTACCTATTGATGAAGATGTTTTATATTTTTACAGCGATGCGTGGGTAGATTTTCGTAACGACGGCAATGGTATAAGCGACAACTACATTTTTAGCTATTGGCAAAATGAACAAGGCCAACTTGAATCAAACTTAAAACACTTTAAGGATGTTACTAGCGTCGAAGTCACTTATGGCAGAACACAACTTGATAATACAGTGATTAAAGTTATCGACAAACAAGGCGAGCACTTTTTACTTATAGTTAATAGCGAAGGAAGCAAAGATAAAGAATTGGTAGAACAAATAAATAACCGCATTGCAAGTAATAAGACGCCATAAGCATTAGCAAGCAAAATAATCTAATATCAGCAAGAAATCGGGCTGTGTAATATTAATGCCAACAAAGTGCTTTATTTGTTGTTTTTATCAGCAAATAAAATAAATGAGAATTATTTGCAAATGGGTGTTGACAGATCATAAGATCTAACTGATAATCAATATCAACAAGACGCAAAGCACAACGACTTGTACGGAATAAACTGATTTGTTTCTCGACCCTGAAACACGTGTGGCGCACGTAAACAGCTAAGGTTACCTGTTACTAACCGCAACGCCCCTTGATGTTGGTGACAGGTAACCGCCCTACTATTTTACTTGCTACATTGCTCATATCGGTGACGGTAGATATGAAACTAAAAAAGCCCTTACGGGCTTTTTTTATGTCTGTAATTTAGCGAACTAACCAGTGGAAAAACAATTACCGGCGGTTTTTACGTGCTCGTGCTCGACGTTGTTTTTTCTCTTCTTCTTTAGCGGCTTTTTTAGCCTCAGCCGCAGCACGAAGCCCTGCAACCATCACTTCTTCTTCTTCACGCATAGCTGGAGTTTCCATAGTGATACGACCAATTATGCCATCGCGTAATTCATTAATTAGAATTTCTGACATTTTATAAGTATCAATTTGGTTACCACCACGAATACAACCACGCTTTTTACCCGCCATTTCAACAAATTCCCAATCATTTTCAGGTAATTCATCAATTTTATAACGCGCTTTTAAAAGTTCAGGATACGCCCGCAATAGATATTCAGCGGTGTAACTAGCGACTTCTTCATATTCAAGTGCGGTATCACGTATCGCACCTGTAGCACCTAAACGGTAGCCTGAGTTTTCATTTTCAACTTTTGGCCACAACATACCCGGTGTGTCGTAAAGCATGATGCCGTCTTCTAGCTTAATACGTTGCTGCGCTTTAGTAACCGCCGGTTCGTTGCCTGTTTTCGCAACAATACGACCCGCTAACACATTAATTAACGTAGATTTACCCACGTTAGGAATACCCATGATCATGGCTTTAATTTGTTTATCAGCACCAACTTTATGCGGCACTAATTTTTTACACAGTTCATTAATACGATGAACTTCAGCCGCTTTATCATTACCAAACGCAATCGCTTTTACGCCATTTTCTTGCTCAAAGTAATCCTTCCACGTTTGCGTCATTTTAGGATCGGCTAAATCAGCTTTATTCAAAATTTTGATGACCGGCTTACCTTCACGCAACGTCGCCACCATCGGGTTTTCACTACTGTAAGGAATGCGCGCATCAAGCACTTCAATGATCACATCCATTTGTGGCATTATTTCTTTAATTTCATTACGGGCTTTATTCATATGCCCAGGGAACCACTGTATTCCTGCTCTACTCATTTGATTTGTATTACCTTTATTTTCAGGCCTTTGGCCATGGGTACTAATGTGGGTACTAAAAGTAAAGATATGCTATTAGTACTTAGCTAATATGGGTAGTTTACTACATTGAGCAGGATTATTTAAAAGTTTACTTTATTCCTAAACCCAACAACAAAAAATAAATAAGAATCTCATTTATATTTTAAGGAGTTCGCAAGTGAGTTTATACAAGCAAGAATTTGGTCAAGACTTCGACTTAGGATTTGATTTAAAAGAGCATCCATATCTAATTGATAAAAGCTGGCACAATGACCTTTGCCCAAACTTCTATTTCAAAGTAGATGAACAGTACTATGTTCTATGAGTGGATTATGCTGACGAAGAGCGAAGAGAGGAAGATACGTCTAGATATGTAATTGTCGAAGCTCTTAATGAGGGAAGTAATGAAGAACCGGAAGTTTATGCTGGTGGAGGTAAAATAGCTTTTCAATGTGATTTTTTTACTGAATTGGAAGAATGGCTAAAGTTATATCAGACAAGCAACCCAAGGGTGGATATATGAAAGAAGAAGAGTACATAGAGCGTAATTATCGCATTAAGCTTCGCTGCGACTCAAAGTATTTAAAAATAGAAAGCATCAGCCATAACTATCAATTAGGTCATATGCAAATGCGTTTTATTGATGGAAAGTTAGAAATACGGGATCTATGGATAAACAATAATCAGGTGTACCAATAAAGGCCTCTGGCAAACTCATTTTGACTGGCAACTAACAAAACTAAACGGACGCTGACAGCTACCTCTAAGTAGCTAGTATTCACCTTCAACTCTGATTTAAATAGCTAAGCTGATTCCAGTTCATAACACTGCTGTTTAAGCCAACGACCTAATTTCATAATATCAGGTTGCCTAGCTCGTGTTTCCTTATAGACAAAATAGAAGTTATCTCCGGTAATAAGCTCGTGCATAGGTATGCGCACAAGACTATGCTGGCGATCCTGATCATCTATCATGTAATTACTAATGAGGGTAATTCCCAAATTATATCGAGCCGCTTCAGCGGCAAGTAAGACATGACTAAATTGATTAATTTTGACGTCTTTAGGTAATTCAAATTTACCACTCATACACCAACGTAACCAGTCGTCACCAAGACTTTCATTGGTATCTGAGTATTGTACTGATAATAACGGATGTTGCCATAATGATTCAGGTAGAGGCTTATTTCTTAACTGCTGCCAAAGCTTTTTTCCACACACTGGATAAAGTTTTTCAGTAAACATGAATTGATTGACAAAGTTACGTTCCGGTGGATTCACTGTAATAAAACAATCCGCAAATTGGTCATTATAATCCGGTTGATCCCCGACCATATTTAAAGTTATTTCTATTTCTGGGTGCTGATTTCTAAAATCTTCTAACTTCGGTATCAACCAGTTCACCGCCACAGAGCTATATAAAGCCAAACGAAGATTGCCTGATTCCCCGTGACGTATCATTTGACTGGCATTTGATAGATTTCCTAATGAGTTAGTCACTTCTTCAAAGTAACGTTCCCCGACCTTAGTCAAGGAAAAAGAACGCCCCTGTCGGTTAAACAGAGTTTCACCCAAATAGTCTTCGAGTAATCGAACTTGGTGACTAACCGCACTTTGAGTCACATTGAGGTGCTCAGCAGCTTTGGAAAAGCTATTAAGTCGCGCAACAGCTTCAAAGCATTGCAGAGCACGTAAAGGAGGCAACTTCATTATAAATTTAGCTCATACTAAAAAAATTTTAAACATTATACATCATATAAGGTATGGAATACGCTAATCATATAACCGTTTTACAAACGTAACTCTATTAATTCAGTTCCATTGACATTTTCTAGAATGTAGCAGGAGTAATGAAATGCCCAAAATAACTGTCGGACTCGCGATGACATTACTTATCATCGGAAATATAATTGGTGTTTTTTCTGACGCTTTGATAAAAACTCTGCCAGCAGATACTGCCACATACCAATTTGTATTATTTCGTCAATTGACCGCAGTGCTGATTTTACTTCCATTTTGTCTACTCAGTAATAAACAAAGCCTCTTCGCTGGCCTCAAATGGCACTTTATACGTGGCCACATTTGGTTATTAGGGGCAATATTTATGGTATTCGCTCTGGGCGCTCTGCCGTTAGCTACCGTAAATGCTATTTTCTATACAGCGCCTTTGCTTATGCTGCCGTTAGCCATGATATTGTTTCAGGAAAAGCTGACTAGCCACTCAATTGCTGCTGCTGTTTTGGGCTTTATCGGCGTACTTATCGTGGTTAAACCAACACAAATTAATTGGGCAGCGATTGCCGCCCTTGTCGTCGCATTGACTATGGCTGTAAATAATTTATTGGTTCGTAAATTACCTCAGCATCATAATGTGTTCCAAACTTTAATGCTCACCAACCTAGTAGGTATCCCAGCCGCACTTGGGTTGGCGTTATGGGAAGGCAAACCTTGGGACTGGACTCCAATGTTAACGGCAACAGGCTCCAACACTTTTATCCTAATTTATGCTGGTATATGTGTATTGGTATATAGAGCAATCGAAGCCAGTAAAATTTCCAGTGCCGAATACACTGGCTTATTAGGTGCTGTAGTTGTAGGGGTGCTGTGGTTCGATGAAATACCGGACCTGAGCTTAGCTATAGGATCTTCTTTAATTATTATTCCGCTGATTTGGTTAGCCAAGGTAGAAGCAAAGATAAAGCAAATAAGTAAAATAATATAAATGATAAAGTTAATCTAACTTTCCAACGTGACCGCGTTTGGGAACGAGCGCTTAACTGCACTCCCAAGTGGGATAAATAATAACTCTCTCCCGCTTACCGCATATCCCTACTGATTACACTAATACAGAAACGCCGCACCTTGATAGCTTTTTCAGTGCAATGATTTCGTCATGCCAAATTGATCGTAATGATTGGTACATAGGCTATCAAAAAATTGTTAGCACTGTAGCAAACGCTAAAAACGAGACTGATATAAGCGAACAGCTATTATGGGATCTTTGGTATAGCCGAGACAATTATATCTCAAGCTTAAAACAGGGTGCACTATCTAAAGAGGAGTTTGAATTATCTAAGAGTACTTTAAAAAATATTACTAAAAAAATAATTAGTAGCCAATCTTTAGTCACTTACCAAGAATGTGTAGAAGACTTACAAAAGCTGAAAGACGATGGCAAGGTAAAATATTTGCATAAAGCTCTACTCAATCGTGTTTTTGCGGTCGCTGCTCCCCAACATTTTTCCACTACCGTTACCAAAGATGCATTTGAGTACATATGCTCATATTTCACCCAAAAATGGGGGGGTTAAATATAAATACTCTAACTGGTTCGACGCTAATATTAAATTAAAAGAATTTATCCATGCTAACTTAGGCGATGACTACGATGAGTTACTAATAAATATAGTACTTTGGGTAATTTACGAAGAAAAACACTTAAGTGATTTAGCATCGAGAGAAAGTGACATAACTCTAAAAACAGCTATTAGGAAGCAAGTTGAGTCTATAGAGATACAATTTAGAGAAGCGGAGTTAGAGAGGCAATTTATCCAGTGGTTGCATAACTCTGAATATTGCCACTATGCGATTTCAAGTCAAAGCGAAGATCTAGGGCGAGCTCACATTCGTGATGTAGTTTTAAAAAGTAAAGAAACAAACACAACTTTAATTGCTGAGCTAAAATTTAAATCAAATGCCAAAGAGGATATTGAAGCCGCGATAGGACAGTTACTTCGATATGCTTTATATCCAAACACGGAAGATTGTAGTGAAATATGGGTTGTTGGTGGTAATTATCCACTCACTGACGAGTTAACATGGTTCAATGAAATTAAAAAACATGTAAACTTAAAATTGAAGTATTTTTACAAAGATCCGCAAAGTAATCAGTTCTTCGAAGAATAACCTAAGTAAGTTAATCTGATATTCAAAGCCTAGCCAAAGCACGGCACAAAAGGGAAGCATCGCGCTTCCCTTTAAAATAGTTTTAAGCTGTTTGTGCTTTTAAATTTAGCCAGTCTTCTTGTTTTAGCTTGTTCCAAGCAGCAAGAATATGAGCGGGCTTCATTTCCGACTTTCTAGCATTCCAGCTATGTACTGTATTAACAAGCTCTTCATCAGTAATGTTATTGCCTTCTAGCTCATTCGTTGCAACCCAATGTACAGTTGAAAGTAACTCCATACCGTTTTGCGACTCAAAGCCTTCTATTAGCCTCGCTACTTTATCAAATCGTTGTTTTGTTTCTGGGCATGCTTGCAAATAGTTTAGCGCCTCAATAGCCGCATCATCTTTAAGCTCAATTGGCGTATCTGGCTTATTTATGCCATCTGCATAACCAGTAATAAAGTGGCCTTCCATTTTATCTAACACATGGCGAAGTACATCGGCATAAGGGCCATAATGATGTTTTTGGAATATCACTTTGTTTAAAGGTTCACCTGCTGCCGTTAAAAAATACACAAGCTTTTGCACTTCTAGTAGCGATAAGCGATAACCAAACCCTGTAGAGGTATAACGCTCTATCAAGCCCAGCACTGCGGCTCTGCCTAGCGTCATTTCAGGTCTTTTAGTTTTATTAGGCATCGCCTGGGCAGTTGGTGCATTTTGTGGTGGATATACATGCCACTCAACGTATGGCAATTCATTTAAAGAACGCTGTATTAATGAATCGACAGCATTCCAATCTAAGCCACCTAAGCCACTTCCCAGTGCTGGTAAAGCAACTGATTTAAGACCTAATCGTTTTACCTCAGCTTTTAAGCTGTTAAGCCCTTTCTCTATATATTCAAGCTTAGACTTACCTTTCCAATGCGCTTTAGTGGGGAAGTTAATAATATAAAATGGTGCATTAATAGAGTTAAGCTCAACAGTTAACACTTCACCTGTTACCAGCTCTTTATCGTCACAGGCTTTTTTGTATACCTTAAAGTTATCAGGAAAAGCCTTTTTAAATTGCAAAGCAAGCCCTTTACCCATTACCCCTACAGTGTTAACTGTATTGATAATAGCATCAGCTTGATCATGTAAAATATTGCCAGTTTGATAAGTAATCATCTTAACCTCAGTAGTACCACTGCGGCCTAACTACGACCTCAGGTTTATGCTGTACGGTTTGTATATATTTACGCCCCTAAACCTGCCCACCCACACCTTTGAATTTTTCAACAAAAGCGGCAATTTTCTGAAAAACCGTTTGCTTCTGGGTTCGGTACTGTGGGTTTAATGGGCTAAGTTTGGGCAGCGCCTCATTCAGTGCAGTGCCATTTTCAGAGGCGTACTCACGTTTGAGTGATGACGCAATATAGCGTTTGGCAGCATCGATATTGAGCTTTTCAGAGGCAATAATGACATCGGCTTCGCGCTTCTGCTCCGCTTGGGCGAACTTGAAGAAGGCGTCGATAATGCTGGCTTTGTCATTGATCTCATCTAGGTTTGTCTGGTTAATAAAATCAACCACCAAGCTCTCTTTCGCTCTATTGCCAAGGCTACCGCGAATCATGCGACGAACTTCTTCAATCAAGCCTTCTTTACTCTTGTTCTTCTTATTGTGATCAAAAATCAGTTCAAGAATGTAATCAAGGTTAATTTCTTGAGATTTAAGCAAATCAATTTCAAAAACCACATCGTCCCAGTCTACCGTTGACTTATCTTTGTCCTGACCTTCTTTATCGCGTCGCAACCAGTCACGGGTATCATTGTAAGTAGAGCGATAATCTTGAATAGCACGTTCGCTCGGCATATCGATGGTTTGCATTGCCTCGATGTCTGCATCATCCAGATAGTACTTTGACTTGAACTCTTTAACAGCTTGTTCATCACTGATATCTAAGCTTTGCAGTGCTTTTAATCCAGCAAACTCATCGTAGTTTTGTAAAATATTTTCTGCTTTTAGGTATTCACCAAACAGCTTGGCAAACTCTTTTTTATCTTGTTCTTTTTCAATATTTTCTGGGTTTGGAAAACGTTCTTGCAACTCTTTTACGATATCAACAAAACCTCGACGCGCTTGGCCAGTAGCAATATCGTTAAAGCCTTCCATGTATTCTTTGTAGCTCTTCTCCAGCACCACGTTTTTGGTGTTTTTGTCACCAAACAGGGTTATGGCATCAATGGTCGCCTGTTCCAAGTCACGAAAGGTAACAATATTGCCAAAGGTCTTAGTCGCATCATAAATGCGGTTAGTGCGAGAAAACGCCTGCATCAAACCGTGATAACGCAAATTCTTATCAACAAACAAGGTGTTGAGCGTCGGTGCATCAAAGCCCGTTAAAAACATACCCACCACGATGAGCAAGTCTATTTCTTGGTTCTTAACTCGTTGGGCAAGGTCACGGTAGTAGTTCTGAAAGCCATTACTGTCTACGCCGTAGTTAGATTTAAACATGGCGTTGTAATCGTTAATCGCGGCGCTCAAAAACTCTTTTGCACTACTATTCATGGCATTGACTTCAAAGCTCTCATCTAAAATATCACCAATGGCGTCCTGCTCTTCATTAGCAGCAAATGAGAAGATAGTCGCAATGCGCAGAGGTTTACTTGTGGGGCTATTTTCTGCCTCGGCCTGCAATGTTTTGAAGGTTTCATAGTACGCTTTCGCTGCATCAACACTACTTACCGCAAACATGGCGTTAAACCCTTTTGCACCAGAATAGGCTCGATGAGTTTTCTGGTTAAAATGGCTCAGAATATACCGCGAGATTTCACTAATTCGCATGGGATGTAAAAACGCTTTCTTATTCTCAGCGGCACTGAGTTTTTTATCGTCTTGTTCAGTCTCAATGCTCTTAAATTGCGGACGAACATCGTTATAGTCCACTTTGAATTTAAGTACTTTTTCATCACGAATGGCATCCGTGATAACATATGTATGCAACTGCTGGCCAAACACGTCGCCCGTGGTTTCTGCACCCAAGGCGTTTTCAGGGAAAATTGGCGTACCGGTAAAGCCAAACTGGTAGTACTTTTTGAATTTCTTCTTGAGGTTTTTTTGCGCCTCACCGAATTGGCTGCGGTGGCACTCATCAAAAATAAACACCACTTGCTTGTTGTATATCGCTAAATCGCTCTCATTCTTTATTAAATTGTTGAGCTTTTGAATAGTGGTAACAACAATCTTGTTATCGTCTTTATCCAGGTTGCTTTTTAGCCCTGCGGTACTGTCTGAACCATTCACACTATCAGGCGAAAATCGCTGATATTCTTTCATAGTTTGAAAATCGAGATCTTTTCTGTCTACCACAAAAAAGACTTTATCAATACTGTCTAAATCGGTGGCTAAACGTGCCGCTTTAAAGCTGGTGAGTGTTTTTCCTGAACCCGTGGTGTGCCAAATGTATCCGCCACTTTCAGGCTTAGCCCAATCTTTAGCGTTAAACGCGCTCTTTATCTTCCATAAAATGCGCTCAGTGGCGGCAATCTGGTAGGGGCGCATGACCAACAAAGTATTGCTGACATCAAACACCGAGTAACGCAATATCACTTCAAGCAACGTCTCTTTCTGGAAAAAAGTGGCGGTAAAGTCTTTTAAATCCTTAATAAGCGTATTGTCAGATTTTGCCCAGTTCATCGTAAAGTCGAAGCTGTTTTTGTCACGTTTCGTGGTATTGGCAAAATAGCGCGTGTCGGTGCCATTGGAGATCACGAACAGCTGTAAGAACTTGTACAAGGAGTTATCGGCATTAAAACTCTCTTTGCTGTACCTATGTAATTGGTTAAACGCCTCGCGGATCGCCACACCCCGTTTTTTCAGTTCAATTTGCACCAAAGGCAAACCATTGACCAAAATCGTCACATCATAACGGTTTGCATGGCTTCCCGTTTGTTCAAACTGCTTAATCACCTGCACTTTGTTACGAGCAATGGTCTTCTTGTCGAACAGGTAGATGTTTTCTATATGGCCATCATCAAACACAAAATCGAAGATATAGTCACTATGCACCTTGCGGGTTTTGTCGAGAATATTGTCGCTTGGTGTGTTCAGGTATTGATCGCAAAAGCGAACCCATTCGGCATCGGTAAACTCGACCTTATTAAGGGCTTGTAGCTGCTTGCGCACATTCGCCAGCATGGCATCGGGCGTGGTTATCGCGGGTAAATACTCATAGCCTTGATTGCTTAGATCCTGAATCAGCTCACGCTCTAAATCACCTTCGCTCTGAAAGTTTTCATTAACTTGCCAGTCTTTAGTGTATTTATCTAAAACAATAAAATTATTTGATTCTGCCACTGTTTTATAAGTCGTCATTCGTTTACATCCTTTTTCTTACTTCCATGCCCAAGTAGCTTTTTAACCTCGCGGTCAAAGTCAGATTCTATTTTTTGTTGTTTGTTAAATTGCTCATAAGCTTCATGGGCTTTTAGCTCAGCCGCCTTGCGGGTTACATTGCCATAGCCTTCTAACACTTGGTACTCATTAAATGCTAAAAACTTATTCACACTTTCAGCGAAGGCTTCCATGGTAAAAGTATTACGGCGTTCAATAATACCTTCTATGTAATCAAAAAATGCTGAAACTGCGCGCTCTAACTTTTTAATTTCATCTTCTGCCAGATAGTTTTTCGCAACCGTAGTGTCTGATTTAAGTATCCGCCCCTCAGGTGCATTTTTATAAGTGCTCATGCCCATTAATGGCTTATTAGCGTCAGCTTTAAGTGCAATAATTTCAGCCGCAGTATGGCCGGTAATCGCAAAGTGAAACTTGTCTTGTACATGAGCATAAAACAGCCGCGTAGTTTCTGATTTTGCATCGTAATCAATACTACATTCTGCAAAAATGTCAGTGATTTGCTGATAAATACGTCGCTCACTGGTACGAATAGAGCGAACGCGATCCAGTAACTCTTTAAAATAATCTTTACCAAAGAAACGACCATTTTTAAGTCGCTCATCATCCATGGCAAAGCCTTTGATGATGTAGTCTTTAATCAACTGTGTTGCCCAAATCCTAAACTGGGTGGCTTGCGCTGAATTAACCCGATAACCAACTGAAATCACCGCATCTAGGTTGTAGTATTTCACCGGTTTAGTTTGAGTTTTGTCAGCAATAGCGCCATGTGCAGTGGTATTTTCCAAAATGGAAATAACCAGTTCCTCTTGTAATTCACCACTTTCAAAAATGTTTTTCAAATGCTTAGAAATAGCAGGAACACCCACACCAAATAATTCAGCAATACGCTTTTGGGTCAGCCAAATGGTTTCGCCACTGAGTAATACTTCTACTTTCACATCACCGTTAGGCGCGGTATAAAGTAAAAATTCAGAGGTTTGATCTTGTAGGCTGATGTTAGGCATTGGCTTCTCCTTGCAGTTTGAAACCATAGTTATTTAATAAATGTTCAAGTAGAAACTTAACAATCTGCTTCTCAGGTTCGGTAGGTTCTGCAACTTCTTCGTTTGATAATGAACGATGACTATAAAAGTGCATCACTCGTTTGGCGTATAGCTCGCGGCTTTCGGGTAATAACGCTGTCCAATCTGCGTACCCCAAAAATGCTGCGACTTTCTCATAAAGGTTGCGCAGCAAATTGAAGTGGAAACGCTGTATTTCATTGTTCGTAATAGCTTGTTCAATCAATTGCTTGATATACAAGTGATATGAAAAACTGGTATTCGCGCCACCTTTTTTTTCTTTTAGATCAAAGGTCCCATCTTCAAATCGTTGCAATAAGTAACAAATTTTCGCATTAAGCTCATTGTGTAACACATTGTAAAATAGTGGATTATGTGTCGATATGATAAATTTAAGCTTCTCAGATTTGCTTAACTTGATTAGTTCCGCCAAATTAACTGCAAGTTCAATTAAATGGTTTTCATCTAATGAGCTGACGGGGTCATCAATGAACACATATTCTAGCTGATTGAAGCTCTCATCATCCTCTTCATCAGGGTTATTCATGACCCTAACAACTTGCTCTAGAAGCCCATGAAAAATACTCCAGACAAAGTTACTTTCTTCGCCCTTAGATATTTTTACATGCTGTGCCCTTTCAGCATTTCCTCGCTCAAATGAAAACGTTACTTGAGTAAAGTCTTCATTAAAATGAGGCGTCAACTTCTCGTTGCTATAACGCTGAAACAAACTGGTGATGTTAGCCTCTTGACCTTGTACTTTTAATATCCAATCGGTAAACGTATTGGGTTGGATTTTTAACTTCGGCTCTGCATCAGCATCTAAATCGTTATCCCAGTAAAATAAGTCTTCCGTAAACGCGTTGTAATACAAGATCTTGTGGCGCGACAGAGGCGCTTGCTCTGCATCAATAAGCGCATCTTGCCCATCGTCTTTCGGCGCAATGATCTCTTTAAATTCACGCGACAAACGCGTTTTACCTGTGCCGTTAAAGGCATAGATCAACTGCACCTTTTTGTCGGTCGCTTGCAACAACTCTGCTATTTCCGTTAGCGTTTTACTCATTAAGCGGTCTCATCTGAATGAGATTGAGGGAAGCTCAACAACATGTCACGATAATACTCGTATTGCTTTTGGCGTAGCTCTATTTCGCATGGGAGAGCTTTGACAAATTCATCGAACTTATCGAGGGCACAGACGATTCGTTGTTGATCTGCTATAGGTGGTATTGGGATTTTAACTTTTTTGAGAGAATCCATCGTTAAGGAAACATTCGCACCACCTCTCATCAAAGGGACTAGCATGACATCTTTTTTGTCAAATAGATAATACCTTAGAAACTTCGCAGATAACACTTCACTGTCATTCGGGATGATTGCACACAAGATATTACCCAGAGCAAATTTACCATTTTGGTAGTATATTCGGTCTATACTTGCTACACCATGCCCTCTAGATGATATTAATGGCACGCATACAGCAGGACAATCAAATTGATATTCAGAAGATGACTGCCTTTCTTCAGTTGTAGCAACAAGTGGAAATTTGCCCGGCGTTGCTTTTTTTATTGGCGTAGCACCTTTTTTGATATCACAGCATTCTCCGATACTTATCTGTTGAGTCGTTTCTGTAAATTTCAAAAGTTCAAACTGATAATGACTATATTGCTTTTTCCTCATGTTAAGCTCGGTAGTAAGCTCGGCGATTAAAGCGTTAAATCCATCCAGAATACGCACAATTTCAGCTTGTATTGCCAGCGATTCTTCTGGGTTATCTGGGCATGGGATGGGGACTGGGAGAGATTTAAGTTGTTTGGCCGTAATTAGCGGCTGCCCCGCCCCCTGGGAAAACTTATTAAGATTTATATTTACTAAGAAGTAATACAAGTACTTTAAGCTAATACATTCTTTAGTATTGATTATCAATGTGTTATCAGATACGTCGTACTCTCCTTGAGCAATATTTACACGCCCAGCATTAGCGCCTACTCTTGCAACTAAAATCTGCTCATGTTTATAAATTAGGGTATCCGTTCTCCCGATCACTCCAGTCGATCCAAAAACTGGATACAATCCACCTTCACTTTTTTTCTTATTTCTACCAGAAGAAATTCCGACACAAAGGTTTCCTAAACTTTCCCACTGAACCTCAACCCCATCTAAGAGTTTCTTCATGTAGCTCAACTGACTCATGCGTCAACCTCCTCACCTTCAATTTCCACGACTATGGCATCAATATCACTGCGAAGCTGATCGATCTTTGCAACAGTGGTTTTAAGCTCGGCGTTGAGTGTGTTGATGTCTATCACTTCGCGCGTGTCTTTGGCTTCCACATAACTGCTTACCGAAAGGTTGTAGTCATTTTTCGCTATGTCATCCAATTCTACAGATTGTGCAAAATGCTCCACGTTCTCTTTATTGACAAACACTTTCATGATGTCTTCGATGTGTTTATCGGTCAGTACATTAGTATTGGTTTCTTTTTTGAAGTGGGCTTCGCTGCTAGCGTCTATAAACTGGATGGTGGTGTCGGACTTGTGTTTTGATAGCACCAAAATATTCACGGCAATAGTGGTGCCGAAGAACAAGTTTGATGCCAGTGAAATCACGGTTTCAACGTAGTTGTTATCAACCAAGTACTGGCGAATTTTTTGCTCAGCACCACCACGGTAAAAAATACCGGGGAAGCAAACAATGGCTGCGCGGCCTTTGCTTGATAGGTAACCCAGCGCATGCAATACAAAAGCAAAGTCGGCTTTTGATTTAGGCGCTAATACGCCAGCGGGCGCAAAGCGGTCATCGTTGATTAGGGTTGGGTCGTCACTGCCAATCCATTTCACCGAATAAGGCGGGTTAGAGACAATGGCATCAAAGGGTTTGTCATCTAAAAAGTGTGGTTCGGTTAAGGTATCACCCAACTGAATATTGAACTTGTCGTAGTTAATGTTGTGCAAAAACATGTTCATACGCGCTAAGTTGTAGGTGGTGTGGTTGAGTTCTTGGCCAAAAAAACCATCTTCAATGATATGCGCATCAAAATGCTTTTTGGCTTGTAGCAGCAACGAACCAGAACCCGCCGCAGGGTCATAGATTTTATTCACACTAGTTTGTCCGTGCATGGCCAGCTGCGCGATGAGTTTTGAAACATGCTGAGGCGTGAAAAATTCGCCACCTGATTTACCCGCATTGGCTGCATAATTTGAAATAAGGAACTCGTAAGCATCACCAAACAGATCGTTTTCGTTGTCTTCAAATTGAATGATATTTAAGCCAGCCACGCCTTTTAATACAGCAGCAAGGCGTTTGTTTTTTGCCTCTACCGTATTACCTAAGCGATTACTGGTGGTATCAAAATCAGCAAACAGGCCTTTGATGTCTTTTTCTGAATCATAGCCATTGGCTGAGTTTTCGATTGCAGCAAAAATAGCCGCCAAATCAGTATTTAAGTTTTCGTTCTTATGCGCATTAGCCGCCACATTGCTAAACAACTGGCTTGGAAGGATAAAATACCCTTTAGTGCGAACTGCATCATCTTTTGCAGCTAGAATGTTTTCATCATCATCGTCCATGGCAGCATAATTAACACTCTCATCACCGCCAGTAATGTAAAGCTCAAAGTTCTCACTGATAAAACGATAGAACAAAGTACCCAACACGTACTGCTTGAAGTCCCAGCCATCTACTGAACCTCGCACATCGTTAGCAATAGCCCATATTTGTCGTTGAAGCTCAGCACGTTGTTGATTACTTGTCATTTCTTTATTCCCGTAAAGTACGTTATTTAATATTAAGCCGCATATTTTAGTAAGTCAGATAAAGCCAATACGAGCTTTATCTGACTTACTTTTCATTCAAATAATACTACCACAAATTCTATATAATCAATCTGCTGCTTCAGTTTATAAATAGTTTTATTGTCTTTACACTTCCCTTTCACCAATTCTTTCCATTATCCAATCATCCACTTCTGACTCAAGCCAGGCTACAGATTTGGCACCTAACGATACTTGCTTTGGAAATGTGCCTTTAGTCATAAACTCATAAATTGTTGAACGGCCTAGTGATGTTTTTTCGATTACTTCTTTTAATTTGATTAAACGCATGGAATTTCTCCGGTTGGCTATTAGTACATAACCTTTCCGGGGCCAGTATTTTTTTATGCCCTCAAACAAAAAACTTACACATATACATCACTAACTTGCATGAACCACTTAAGAGGAATTTACAATGCAAGGTCAACAGTCGTTATATGAATTTAAACACCCCGTAAATGATGAGCAAATACTTGAAGCTGCTGCATACATAATCGCTAAGAAGCAGTTTAGAGATGGCGTTTTAAATAGCCCTAATGATTGCGAAGAGTACTTAAAACATAAACTCGCGATACATGAACATGAAGTATTTGCCGTACTATTTTTAGATAGCCAGAACCGTATACTGGAGTTTAAAGAGCTATTTAGAGGCACTATTAACGCTGCTAGCGTTTATCCTAGAGAAGTTGTTAAAGAGGTGCTGGAGCTTAATGCGGCATCCGTTATATTGGCGCATAACCACCCTTCGGGCGTTACTACGCCCTCTCAAGCAGACAAGCTTATTACTACCAAATTACAGCAGGCACTTAATCTAATTGATGTATCTGTGCTTGATCACATCATCATTGGCGAAAGCACGTATTCATTTGCTGAACATGGATTAATTTAAAAGGGATTAGATATGGCGTTAAAAATAGAGCAAGTATCAGGCTTAAAAGTGCCTGACTCTTTTATTAGTGTGATTGTAAGTGCAATTACTAATCGAAGTGATTCTGTAGGGGAAGCCAAGGCGGTGACGCTTAACTTTAGAGATCCAGATTACAGCCCTGAAGCTGGAGGCTTTCACCCTGTAGAGGTTAGGTTAGAAAAGCAGGCCACCAGCTGGCAGCTTGTTTATATTACTGACTTTTCGTATCAGGGCCGTTATACCCCTGAACTGATAAAAGAAATTGATGTGTGTTTTAGTATTAAGCAGGTTTATCACTTTTTAGCTGGTTGGTTGAATGCTAGGGAAGGTGAAGTGTTGTTAGCCTTGTTTATTTCAAACTTTGTTGAGTACTACAACACTGGCTGTTATCAGGTTACGGTTACAACTGAATAAAGGGAGGTTTTTATGGCTGAAGTACAAGCAGTTAAAGATCTTGATACAGTAAGGCTCATTAGCTATTTACTAGAAAAGCGTTGCTCAGGACAAATGAGCCAAATATGGAACATTGGCTTAAACCTCGCACTTAGAATATCTGACTTACTTGCAGTGAAGTTTACTGACATAAGTAACAATAGGTTGATTGTTTACGAGTCAAAGACCTCGAAATTAGCTGAAATAAAGCTAAATGATAAGGCGCTTACCTTAATCAACGAAATTAAACTGACTCATCCACATCACATCTACTTATTTCAATCATACCGAAATCAACAAGCAATTAACTCAAAGCCTAAGCCGCTATCACGCAGAGCGGTTACAAAAGCATTTGCGCTCGTTGGTGAAGAACTAAATATTCATTTGGGGACTCACTCAATGCGTAAAACACGCGGTTATCACTTGTATCAGAAAACCCACGACATCGCCCGAGTAATGAAAATGCTTCGCCATAGCTCCGAAGCAACAACACTTCGTTATATAGGCATAACACAGGAGGAAATAGACAAAGACTTTGAAGAACTAGAGCTATAACCCTTATTAGCGTCATTCTGGCGCTTGTTTTACTTAACTAAAAGGAAGGTATTATGTCTTTAGATAAAGCTGTTTCGTGCGGCTTGGTTGGTAATGAGCTATCTAAACAGATAACTGGCAGTATTGATGCTAGCGTAAGCAGAACAGCTGTGGCTATAGGCTCCGGTGCAGCTGCTGGAGCGCTTACATCTGGCGCAATAGTAATTGGTGCAGGCGTTGCCTCTGCGCCTGTTACAATCCCTTTGGCGGTAGCTGGTGGAGTCGTTGCTGGCATTGCTAGTTTGTTTGATTA
Organism: Pseudoalteromonas sp. SG43-7; assembly: GCF_014164295.1. Taxonomy (NCBI): domain Bacteria; kingdom Pseudomonadati; phylum Pseudomonadota; class Gammaproteobacteria; order Alteromonadales; family Pseudoalteromonadaceae; genus Pseudoalteromonas; species Pseudoalteromonas sp. SG43-7. The sequence goes on along the minus strand of NZ_JACJEY010000005.1, from coordinate 2,806 downwards.
GTTAAATACGAGTGCTCAATATGAGCACTCTTTTAAAGTGTAATAACACCGTTTATTTTTTAGGTTCTCATAATGGTATTTTGGGAACTTGCCATCCCTTATATACTAAGGGTTTGAGCTTATTTAGCTAGTTGAAGGTCTCAAAACACTGTTAAGTAGCTTAATGGGAAGTTGATTACCTTCTGCTGCAACCAAAGTAATTATCTTTACTACCAAAAGCTTTTGTATCAACTTTTGCAAAATAACTAACTCTAAAGAATAGCTGTTCAAAATCCTCTGCAAAGTTTTCACTGTTCCTATTAAGCCTGTATGTATGATTATCAGGAAATTCTACACACTTACCTGCATCATAGGTTTCAATCCCTATAGACTTGGCCCAAGCCCTTATTATACGAGAAGCCATATTATCACCATTACCTTGATAATTACCTAAACCATAATAAGTGTCTTTATTCAGAAAAATCGCAACATGATAATGAGGCATGCAAGAGCTATCTTGCTCTTTAACCCATATGTATCTCAAACTACTATGGTGAGCATTACCGTTTCTTTTAATTTTATCTTTAATGTCACGCTTTATTTCTAGATCAAGATTCTTAAAAAAGCTCGATATATGCGATGTTTGTAAACTTGCGATTTGATCAATAATCCCAAAGCTAACTGGAAATCTTAAATCAAATCTAATAGCCAAAGTCCTAGGATGTTCATTCAGGCTTTGAGTTAGAACCTGCTCAATAGATATTAAATAATTTTGTATCAAGTCTCCTTTATTCCATACAGGAATATTTTTGTAGAACCCTACTTTGTTTATCACTAAGTTCCTATTAACTGGATGACGTTTATTCATAATTTCCTCTTAATTTAATTAGTCACATAAGAGGTGTCTCCTTAGTAATTATTTATCCATTATTCCTTAATATGTTTGGAGAGATAGTGCCGTGTATATATTACCTATACAGAAAAACAACCCATCAGATTTGTGTAGTATGAATCAAAAAACCATAGGCTGTTGAGTTGAATTTAACAGAAAGAAAAAAGAGAAAAGTAGTACCGATGTGGGATCAATTCATCTACCTACAAAGCTTAATATTTGCTTTTTCAAAACTGGCATGCGATAGATCATAAAATCAAAACTAAGAAAATAAACACCAAAGAACAGCTTACCCCAGTAAAAACGTGCCCATAAAAAGCATCTTAGTTACGTATTTTTTACTATATATAGTTTGATTTTTTATGAATAAATCACTTATAAATTATGCTTTAGTTATGCTATAAATGAACTTCACTTAATAAGGAATTACAAAAATGTCATGGCTAAACACATTCAAAAATGATGAAAGATCACTCTTGTGGTTAGTTAAATATATTCATCACACTGAGTTGTTTCAGGTAAATCAACTCCCTAAAAACATTAAAGAAGCTCGCTATATTATTCAGTGTTGGGAAAATGAATCCATTAATGAAACAGGGTGGCGTCTCAAGTATGAATTGAGAAAGTTAATGAAGAGTTACTTTGCAAATATGCTACCTATTGAGAGTTTCAATTGGCTGTCAGATAGTGAGCCAAAACAGTTATGCTGGGTATTTTTTTACTTGAAATTTAATCCTCCTAAACGCTATTACTACGCCCCCCCAAATAAGTACTTTCGAGATTTTGCTTGTAACGTTAAAGAGATTTACTCTCTAATCATTAGAATTTTTGATGCTACACTTTGCGGCGAAGAAGTTAAACAAGACTACTTACTGACTATGAAGCGCAGCTATTCACAGTTTGTAACAGGTAAAACACCACTTCCATGGTTAGATATAAAAGATGAAAAAACATGTATCTGGGTTTGGCGTTATCTAATAGAGAAACTAGAGGTAGCTTCAGGGAAAAAAGATACGCTCCAATTCATAAAACCAATTGATAATGAGACAATCTATTGGTCTGTTATTGCGTTGATAAGTAATTGGAATTTTTTAAACGGTCGCTACTTAGAGCGTTTCACTGCACCACTAACAAGTATTACTCTAGTTAGTAAGTACTTTTCTAAAAAGAAGGTTTCTAATCACAATAATACCGTAAATATTACAGCGAGAAATGCGCCCTTCATCGACCTGAACACAGAAAACAGCTCTGAGGTCACAAATAAAACACCTTTTTTAGAATTATATTCGCATTATCTAGAATTAAAAAACAAAGACAAAGCTGCTCTTAAAAAAGCCTCATTAAAATCATTGAACTGCGATCAATATGCACATTACAAAGTTAATCCATATCCTAATAGCGCAATCATGGGATATGTAGAAAGAAAATATAACGGTATAAGATTTACAATAGACGGTATAAATACTTATCAGGATATACCCGTTCACTCTAATGCATTGAAATTAAATATAGTTTTTGTTGGTTTAAAAAAAGACAAGCTACCAACAACAAGTGAACTAACTACAGCATTATACAACGCACACAAACAAAATATACTTCGCCAAAAGAATAATAACCTCTTTGGTTTAACCAAAGCCAACCAAAAAAAACTAACCAACTACGCTAAAAAACTAAATACTACAGAGAGAAAAGCTCTCAATGAAATAGTCAAAGCAAAACTTGATTAAGTACATTTATTTGAGACTAGCCTGCTCAATTAACTCACTCCACCAGCCCATTATTGGCCTGCGTTGCTCTAAATAGTCAGAACGCTAAGGGATCCCCAAAAATAATTATTAAGTTTCAATTACATCACTCACATCCATATTTTTCCAATCGATTTGCACTACTACCTGTACGAAATAGGCTAGTCCTTCCAAATAATCTCGCCGTCGC